>JBGTNC010000207.1:0-4481 GCA_041743265.1 Alphaproteobacteria bacterium
TGACGGCTTCTGCCGGTACAGGCAAGACGAAAGTTTTGACCGACCGCGTTTTGCGTTTGATGCTGGAAGGTGCCAAGCCTGATCAAGTCTTGTGCTTGACGTTTACTAAGGCCGCAGCATCGGTGATGACCAACCGTATCCGTGATGAATTGGCCAATTGGGCCACATGCGATGACAAAACACTGGGTGAGAAACTCACCAAACTGAACGGTAAAAAACCGGATGCTGCCACCACCAAACGCGCACGGCAATTGTTTGCCGAGTTTTTGGATGCGCATGGCGGTATGCGGATTCAAACCATTCACTCTTTCTCCCAATCGCTCATCCGCCGCTTTCCGATTGAATCGGGTATTCCGCCGTATTTTGATGTGATGGATGACCAGACCGCGGCTGAAATGCTGCGTGAATCGCAGGCCGATATTCTGCGCCGCATTCAAAAAGAGCCTGATACGCCGCTTGCCAAAGCCGTGCATATGGTGACTCCGGAAGTATCTGAAGATGATTTCGCCGCCCTCATTGGGGAGCTGACCTATCGCCGTGGGCAATTGCTGTCCATTCTGGCAGAACATGGCGGTTTGGATAAAACGGTCGATGCGGTTTATAGCCATCTGGGCGCCATGCGCGGGATGGATACGACCGACATGATGCAAAAATTCAATAGCGAAGAAGGCCTGTCCGGCAAAGCGCCGGATATGGAAGCCCTCGCCAGCGCCGCCGATATTTTGGCAGGCGGCAGCCCGACGGATCTTGAAAAAGCCAAGATCATCAAAGCGTGGATCATGCACCCCGAACAGCGCGTGGAAATTTTCCCGGATTACGCCTCGGTGTTTTTGACCAAAGACAACGAGATGCGCAAACGCCTGACGACCAAGGCGACATCTGGCGCACAAGATATTTTGGAGCAAGAAGCCACACGCCTGATGGACGGGATCGAAACCATTGCCACCATGAACGCCGCGCGCGGTACAGAAGCCATTTTGCGCCTGACCGGCGCGATTTTGGAGCGTTATGCCGAGAAAAAACGCTCTCTCAATTACCTCGATTACGATGATCTGGTGCATTCCGCCAACAAGATGATGAAAGAAGACAACGCCGCTGGCTGGGTTTTGCAAAAACTGCCGGGCGACCTGAAACACATCTTGATTGACGAAGCACAAGATACAAACCCAGACCAATGGCAGCTGGTGGCAGCGATTGCGGAGGAGTTTTTTACAAACCCTGCACGCAAAAAAGCCAAAGACCACACCATTTTTGTGGTGGGTGATGAAAAACAATCTATTTTCAGCTTCCAACGCGCAGACCCCAAAGAATTCGCCCGTCGCAAAAAAATGTTTTCCGAGCTGGTGAAAAAATCAGGCGGCAAATGGCGTGCGGTCGACATGGAAATCGCTTTCCGCTCCAGCCCCGCCATCACGCAAGCGGTGGATGCTGTGTTTGCCAACCCTGAAGCATCGGATGGTTTGTTCGATCAGGACGAAGCCGCAGATAAACAAGTGCACCACGACCCGTTCCGTCGCGGTCAGGCGGGGCTTGTGGAAGTACATCCCATCATCCGCTCCGAACAGCCCGAAGAAGCCAAGCCTTGGTCTTTGCCGCTGACGCGCGAAGATGTATCTGACCCTGCTGCCGACATGGCAGATAAAATTGCCGATCAAGTCAAAGAATGGCTGGATAACGGCGAACAATTGCCATCGCGCAAACGCCCTGTTAATCCGGCAGATATTATGATTTTGGTGCGCAGACGCTCTGCCTTCGTCGATCACATGGTGCGTGCTTTGAAAAAGCGCGATATCCCTGTGGCAGGGGCTGACCGTATGTCTCTGCGTGAACAGATTGTGGTGATGGATCTGGTCGCCCTTGGCGAAGTTTTGCTCTTCCCGCGCGATGATTATAAATTGGCCAGCGTGCTGAAATGCCCGCTGATCGGTATGAACGATAAACAGCTCGAAGATTTGGCCGTTGGCCGTGCCGGTAACCTCTGGGATGCGCTGAAAGATAAAGCGACAGATGAGAAAGCAGACCCTGTTTATAAAGCAACATGGGATTACCTCTCTGGTCAGCAAGAGCGTTTGAACGAAGAGCGTCCGTATGAATTCTACTCCTCCATTTTGATGGATGCTTGTCCGGCACACCAAAAATCCGGCCTCTATGCTATGTACAGCCGTCTGGGGTTTGAAGCGGAAGATCCGCTGGTGGAATTCATGAACGCGGTCGAGCGCTTTGAAAAAATCCACGTGCCTTCCTTGCAAGGTTTTCTGGCATGGTTGGATGCAGGTGAGGCGGAAGTGAAACGCGAGATTAATCTGAACGCGGATTCACCGCGCGTACATATCATGACTGTGCATGGGGCCAAGGGCCTTGAAGCGCCGATTGTGATCTTGCCGGATACAACGGGCGTGCCGTCCGACAATACCCGTGCCAGACCAAAATTCTTGTGGCCCGAGGGGGATCGCAAAGTACCGCTTTGGGTGCCGCGCGCCGATCTGGAGAGCAAAGCCTTTACTGCCGAGCGTGAAAAAGCCGAAAAAGACCGCGACCGCGAATTCCGTCGTCTTTTGTATGTGGCCATGACGCGTGCCGCTGACCGTTTGTATGTCTATGGCAGCCAGAACCGCGACAAGCTGCAAGAAAAAAGCTGGTATGGGCTGATCCAAAAAGGCTTGGTTGAAAACCTGAAGGATAACGTCAAAGAAGTTGACCTGCCTGTCGCCAATGACAACAAGGGCGTAGAAGAAGCCAAGGCCGTACCTGCAGCAAAGGATGATGCGCCACCAACGGCGGGGCCTGAAAAAATTCTGCGTTTCGAAGTGAAACAAACCGCCAATGCACAGCCAGATGGCGTGAAGCCACTGGGTAAAAAGCGCACCACGGGTATTCCCGTCTGGGCGCGTGAATTGCCAAAGTCTGACCAGACGCCCATTGAAAAATTCCGTCCATCCGAATACAAAGCCACGGCAGATAATTACAGCGCGTCTTCCCCGTTGGAAGGGGCAGGCGAGATGTATCACCGCACACTGGGTACGGTCGTGCATAACCTGTTTGAATTTTTACCAAGCCTGCCCGAAGAAGATCGCGAGGCGGCTGCCAAAAAGTTTTTGGCCAAACCCGCTTGGGCTTTGTCTGAAAAAGATCAGGAACAATCGTTGACGCAAGTGATGGCGATTTTGAAAGACCCTGAATTCGGCAAAATCTTCGGCCCCAATTCACGGGCAGAGGTTTCCATCACAGGCCTGTTTGACAAAGACGGTCAAAAACAAATGATGTCCGGCCAGATTGACCGTTTGGTCGTGGATGACAAAACTGTTTTGATTATCGATTTCAAAAACAGCCGCAAGGTGCCCAAAGACCAGAACGGCGTGCAAACAACCTATGTGATGCAGATGGCGTCCTACCGTCTGGCGCTCAAACAAATGTATCCGGACAAACAAGTAAAATGCGCCCTGTTATACACACGCGAAGCCAAGCTGGTGCCTATTTCGGGCCACAAGCTGAACGCAGCCGTGCGTAAAATCAAGCTGGAACCGCATTTCAAACTCGCCGCCACGAAAAAACCACGCGCACCGCGTAAACCCAAGCCACCAGCGCCGCCGAAGGCCTAAAGTCTGTGAAGGCTTTCGCGTCTATTTGCGGCGTTGTTTTCTTGGCTGTTATTGCCTTTTTTGCGGCGATTGACTTTGTGGTGCCAGATCACGTTCAAGACAGAGAAGCTGTTCTTGTAAAGGATCAGATCGCGCAAACCCTTTCTCCCTTGTTCTGGTATGACGAAGATATTTCTTTGCAGAATATTGGAAATATTTCTTGGGATTGGGTCTGTTTAGGCACTTACGAAGCTCAGGGTATTGATGTTGCTTCTGCTAAGTGGATTGCCGCGCAGGCTTTAAAGAAAGAAGATAGGCTCTTACCTTCGTATAAAGTCGTAGATGAGCATTACACAGAGTTTAAAGGTAGCCGCTACGGGCTGGTTTTTATCAGTCACGCATCTTTGCTTGTTGTGGGCGCCGTGTTTGAAGCGGAAATTGATATGCGCGCCCCGCCGTCTTGCGTGCCAGCGCAAGACGCTATATTGAAGTATAAAGGTAATTGCTGTGCAGAAGCTGATAAGGCAAAGCAAGGTCGCGTCTTTGCTTTAGAAAAAAGAAGCAGCACAGCCAAAGAAGGAGAATAACATGACACAACCAAAACTCGGCTTCATCGGCCCTGGCATTATGGGCTTGCCCATGACATTGAATTTGCTGAAAGCAGGCCATAGCGTTGCTGTTTACGGCAGAACGCCTGCGCGCACCAAACCGTTGGCTGATGCGGGTGCAATTGTTTGCGCAACACCGGCAGAAGTCGCCGCGCAAGCCGATATTATTTTTACCTGCGTGTCCGATACACCCGATGTAGAAGCGGTCATCTTTGGTGATAAAGGTATCGCACAAGGCGTGAAGGGTGGCAGTGTTGTGGTGGACATGGGCACGATTTCCCCTGTCGCCACGCGC
>JBGTNC010000208.1:0-9531 GCA_041743265.1 Alphaproteobacteria bacterium
GAAGAAGAAAGCGCAAGGTCATGGTGCCGTATCGTCAGTTTGCTCTTGCTCGGTGACCGGCGCGTTATCTTCTGTGGTGTCTTCATTTCCCTTGGTGTTTTCTTTCGCTGTTTCCAGTGCGGCTTTTTGCTTCAGCACGCGCAGTTGGTCGCTGCTAAGTGCCGCGTGGATTTTGCGCATTGTGGGCCAGCTGTCACGCGGGGCGGGCTGAACTGTTTCTGTGCTCAGTTTTTCAACAAGGCGGCAGATGCGTTGCGGGTCATTTTCTGCCGGGTGCGTGGCGTCAAATTCCAAAACGCGTTCGATCATCAACGGCAAGGTTGTTTCATCTGTCTCAAGCGCCTTTCTAATGTCTGTGTTCAGCGCGATATCGGCGATGCTGCTGACCAGCGGGATGGCGTCCGTTGTGCCGCAGCGCATCGCATCAAACCGCAAGCGATATAAGGAAAATTGATACCAGAAAACAGCCTCAGCTTTTTGGTTGATGGCTGCCAGACGGCGGGCAAAAATCAGGAATGTCGTTGATTCCATCTGCCCGCTATAAGGCTCTAGTATTTCGATGATTTGATGAACATCTTTTTTATCGCGCATGGCGATCCAGTTTTGCAGCTTATCGGCGCGGTTCTCACCAATATATTTTTCTGCAAGCGCGGGTAGATCGTCTAATGATTGGCTCTGCGTATACTTAATTTGCGTCCAATCCACTGCAGTGGGTATCGTTGTGTACAAATAAGTTACAAACAAAAAGATGCCCAAAATTTTTAACAGCATCCTGAGGGATCTATATTCCCATGTCGTTTTGAATTTTTGCCAAGGGCTGTCGGCATCGCCGTTATTATTGGCGGGGGTATGTTTTTTGCTCATTTCGCAATACTCCAGTTTTCAACCCAGAGGGTGGATGGATGTTGGTGCCCCGTGGGTTCTATGCCTTGCAGCCAGACGGGAATAAAGAAACTGTCCGCGCGATAATACAACGGCAGGGCGGGCAGGTCATCTGCATAAATTTTCTGCAAATCAAACCACAGGGCCTTATTGGCCGCTGGCGCGCAGGTGACATCAAGGTCATCGATAATGCGGTCCATAGCGGCATTTTGATAACCCGGGTAATTCTGCCCCGCGTAATTGTTTTTGGCAGAGGGGATCATTTTTGAATGCAGCGTTGTTTTCGGGATATTGGCGGGTGCCGACATCCATGCATACATCACACCGCCTTCAAAACGGCGCTCCCGCATGGTGTCGCCAAATAAGACGCGGGCAGGTTCGTTTTTGATGATGGTATCAATGCCGATTTTTTTCCAATCGGATTGAATGGCCTGCTGGATCATCTCGCGGCTTTTATTGCCGGCGGTGGTGCTGAAAATAATGCTTAGGCGTTTGCCATCCTTGTTGTAGCGAAAGCCATCGTCTTTCTTGGCCCAGCCTGCGGCATCCAGTAGTGTTTCTGCCTTTGGGGCGTCGTGGCTATATTGCGTGACGCTATCGGTGAAAACGGTATCCAGCGGGTTAATGTTACTGATCGCAACAGGTTGGCGGCCACCAAAAACGATATCGTTGATCTGGTTGCGGTTCATGCCATACATCAGCGCCTGACGCAGGCGTATGTCGTTAAAGGGTGCCTTGTCTTGCGGCAGGTCAATATGTTCATACGTCAGTCCGGGTTTATAGACTGTGTTAAACTGGCCCGGCTTTTTAGCGTTCAATCGCTTCTCAAATGACAGGGCTTGATCCAAAGAAAGGCCCAGTTCGCCTGCAATATAGTCAATAGAGCCCGAGAGCAAATGCGCAGTCAGCGCTGCCGAGTTTTCAACAGTTTTGAAAACGATTTTCTCAAAGGCAGGTGTTTTGCCCGCCCAGTAAGGGTTCTTGCCAAGGCTGATACTGGCGCCCGATTGCACCGCCGTGATGAGGTAGGGCCCAAGGTACAGTCCCGCTGTCTCCGGCTTTGTATTATACAAGCTGCGGTTTTTGTAATTGGCTGGATCTTCTGCGAATATTGTTTGCTCTAAATGCGCGGGCAAAGGATAGAGATCATTGACGAGGGCAAAATCGCATTTCTCGGTTTCAAAATGCAGCGTGAAGCGATTGGGTGCATCGCTTGTAATGTCCACAATGTCTTTCGAGAAAAATTCACCGTTGCTGACGCCAGATGCCGGATGTTTGCCGACCTGCCATGCAAAAATAATATCGCCCGCGGTCACAGGCGTGCCGTCACCCCATTTCAGGTCGGGTTTTAACTGATAGGTCGCGGCGATACCTTTTTGCCCGTTCTTGCGCGTTTCGCGCACGGCCAACCCGTTGTCAAAAGATGGCAGGGTTTCGCACAGTAAACAGCTGGGCAGCCATTTGGCATCATGTGCCGTAATGGGCCGTGAAGCCGTGCTCAAGACAAGGGTTTTTGCCACCATGGCATCAAACATAGGGTGCAAGGTGGAGGGGAACTGGCTGATACCGATGGTCAGGTTCTGGTGCGGCGTGGCTGTTTTGGCGGCATGGGCCGCCTGACCCCAGAGAAGGGTCATACATATTGCCAGAATCTGTGTCAGAGTTTTTGTCATTTTCATGTATGCGGCTTTGGATTAAAATCAGGCAGCTATTTTTCAGCCCCAACCAAAGGCCATCATAATACATGTATAATTCAATTTACATTCTTGTCGTCATTTGCGTGATTTGTTTATTGCTATCGATCCCGCTTTATCCATTCTGGAAAGTGCGGGCGCGGTTAAAAACACATCACCCCGATCTTTGGGCAGGCAAAGGCCCATTCGACATGATGACAATGATGGCACACGGCAGCAGCGTGCGTGCTTTCTGGGATATCATCAAGGAAGCAGAGAATGATGATGCGCTGAAAAAGCGGGATCCAGAATTGGTGAAATGGGCGGGCTTGGCACGCGAAGTGGCACGTCTCTTGCCGCGCAGTTTTTTGGGTCAGCTTGGCTATGTGCTGGTCTTTATGTATTTTGTCTGGTTTCTTACAACACTCATCATGAGCCTCTTGAAAGCATAACAACATGTCGAAACAAAGCGGCGGGCGTATTCTACTGGAATCTTTGCGCGCGCACGGCGTGAAGAAAATTTTCTGTGTGCCGGGCGAGAGCTATCTCGATGCGCTGGATGCCCTGCACGATGCCAATGATATTCGCACCGTCACCTGCCGCCAAGAAGGCGGCGCGGCATTTATGGCGGAGGCCTATGGCAAGCTCACCGGTCATCCGGGTATTTGCTTTGTCACCCGTGGGCCGGGCGCATGCAATGCCAGCATTGGCGTGCATACCGCCATGCAAGATTCCACGCCTTTTATTTTGCTGGTGGGGCAAGTGGCGCGCGACCAAAAGGGCCGCGAAGCCTTTCAAGAAGTCGAATACCGCGACATGTTCAAGCCACCTTTTACAAAATGGGTGACAGAGATTGAACATGCCGCCGATATTCCGCATGTGATCAAAGAAGCCTTTGAAATCGCAACAACGGGCCGCCCCGGCCCTGTGGTGATTGCGTTGCCAGAGGATATGCTGTGCGAAGAAACCGAGGCGCCTGTACAAAAAGCGGAAGTGCCGCCGCACTTTGCGCCGATGCAGAAAGATATGGACGCGCTACGTGATCTCTTGGCGACGGCAGAAAAACCGCTGGTGATTGTCGGTGGCAGCCAGTGGACGGATAGCAGTATCAAGGCTTTTGAAGATTTTGCAGATCGCGCCAAATTGCCTGTGGCCACCAGCTTTAGACGGCAAGACGCATTTTGCAATTCGCATCCAAGTTATGTGGGTGCGCTGGGCACAACGGTTGATCCGAAACTATGTGACGCCGTGCGTGATGCAGATGTGATTATTGCTGTTGGCACACGCCTTGGCGAAATCATGACGCAAGGTTATACGTTGCTGGAACCCGGTACACCGAAACAAAAACTGGTGCATATTTATCCGGACGCGTCGGAGCTGAACAAGGTTTACAAAGCAACGCTTGCTATTCATGCCGCAACACCTGAGTTTGTCAAAGCCGTGCAAGATATGCCCGTATCAAGCGATGCTTGGGCCGCGCGTACCGCGACCTTGAACGGCCATTATCAGGCTTTTTCAACTGTGCGCAGTCGCGACAAGTTTGAACCGGATATGGATGGTATCATCGAAGATATCATCAATGCGCTGCCAGAAGATGCCATCATCACAACCGATGCTGGAAATTTCAGCGGTTGGCCACAGCGCTATATCCGCTATGACCGCCCGATGCGTTTGCTCGCCCCCACATCGGGTGCGATGGGCTATAGCGTGCCTGCGGCCGTTGCTGCCAGCTTGACGCAGCCACACCGCGTTGTTGTGGCTTTTATGGGTGACGGCGGGTTTATGATGACCGCGCAAGAACTCGCAACCGTTTGTCACGAAGGTGGTAAGCCGATTTTTCTGGTCTTCAATAACGGCATGTATGGCACCATCCGCATGCATCAGGAAAAACATTATCCGGGTCGTGTGAGCGCCACACATCTGACCAATCCGGATTTTGCGGCCTATGCAAAAAGTTTCGGCATTGCAGGACATGTGGTGACGAAAACAGCAGATTTTGCACCTGTGTTTAAGGCGGCGATTGAGAGCGAAAAGCCTGCGCTCATCGAAATCCGCATGGATCCGCAACAAATCACCACTGCCAAGAAACTGTCCGAATTGTGACGTCACTCAAACAAATTACCGCCGATGATTTGGTTGCATTGGATGAATACACATCTTCGCATCCTGTGCGTATTGATGTTGTTTATGCGCAAGAAAGCCATCCGGATAATATGTTTAAAACGGCTATTTACAGGCCGGATGCGCGCATGTGGGCGCATCGTTTGTTTGCGCCTATTATTTTACGTGCCGCAGATCTTTGCCATGCTGAAACAGGTTGGATTTTCGAGCTTAAAGATTGTCTGCGCACAGTAGAGGCGCAAGAATTGATGCGCGAAACAGATATCGTCAAAGCCAATCCACATTGGCTGCAACAGCCGAACCGTTTATTGTCGCCGCCCGGCAAAGGCGGTCATCCGCGCGGGCAGGCGGTGGATATTGTCTTGATTGATGAAAATGGCGATGAAGTGGATATGGGCACACCCTTTGATTATCTAACGCCCGACCCCGCGTATAACCCTGCCGCGCGCAGCTTTACAGATTTACCCGCCGAAGTTTTAAAACGCCGCACGCAGCTGGAAGGCTGGATGATGCAAGCCGCCGCCGAGCAAAATTTGCCGCTGTTGCCACTGCCACAAGAATGGTGGGATTTTCGTTTCACGAAAGATATTTACGATCTTTACGCGCCGATTGAAGATGCAAATCTGCCCGCTGATATGCGCATGACGGCCTGATTTTAAAGCCGATCTAAATTTTCTGGCGTTTCAAATCCCGCAAAATAAATCGCTCTGGCAGCAAGTGTTTCGCAAGGCTTGCAGGTACCGGCAGTGGGGCATAATCGATCATGGCAGCAATAATTTCTCCTGCCAGTGGCGCACCCGTCATGCCATGAGCACCAAAACCGGTGCATATATAAAGCCCTTTAAAATAAGGCTTTTTTATATCTTCCGGCATTACGCCACGGCGCAAGGGGGCAAAGGCATCGCAAAAAGCGGCGTAGTCGGGCACAGGGCCGATCAGGGGAAGTTTATCGGGTGTATTCGCCCGAAACCCCGCGCGGCCTTTTACAATATGATCGGTGGTTATGCCCAGGTCGGGGAAATATTTTTGTAAGGTTCGCAGGTTGGCAAGGTCATCTTCAGCTCGTGGCGTAAAATCATCGTGAAATTCACGTTGGAATGTGGCACCAATGGAATGCAGCCCATCGACGGCGGGGGTGATGTGCCCATCGTGGCAAGTAAGCTGCGTAATTTCTTCTGACGGGGCTGTTGTCTTTATTTGTGTCACCTGTCCGCGCAGTGATTGTAAGGGCAGCCAGCTTGTTTGCGGCAAGTCAGCCGTATGCATCCCGCTCGCCAGAATGACAATATCGGCTGTTATATCGGGTGCATCAACGCATGTGATACGCCATCCGCCGCTGTCTTGGTTGATTTGCGCAAGGCTTGCTGTGTGCAAGGTAATCAAGGGGTGGCCGGACAAGGTTTTGCAAAATTCAACGGGGGATAAAAATCCGGCCTGCGCCTGATGCAATCCCGCATCTGTTTTACAGGCGTAATCGGCAGGCACGGGGTTTTTGTGTATGATGCTGGTGTATCTGTCGCGTGTTTGCGCATCAATATCCATGTGCAATACGCCGCAGGGTTGCCAGCTTTTCAACGCAAGGGCCGTGACCGTCTGGCGTGTATAACAAAACCCGTGCTGATGAAACTGGCTGAAGGGGGATGCGCCCACGGTCATACGTGCGTAAACCACGGCAGAGGGATTGCCCGATGTTTCAGGCGCGATGCGCCCGTGCCGGTCAATCAATGTCACGCGATGTCCGCGCTGGGCCAGGGCATGTGCGGCGCTACACCCTGCAATGCCTGCACCAATGATGGCGATATGTTGTTTTTGTGTTTCTTCGGGTTGGCCTTGTTTTTGCGCCTTGGTCATCGACCATTTAATGCCAAAGCCTTTGATTTTTTGCACATCAAAGCCCAGCGTTTGAAAGGCACGGCGCATATGCCCTGCGACCGAGAAACTCGCCAATGTGCCGCCGGGCTTTGTATGTGCGGCAATATGGGTGAATAAATCGTCATGCCACATATCTGGGTTTTTGGCGGGTGAAAAACCATCCAGATACCAAGCATCAAAGAGCCCGTGCAAATCCGGCAATACGTCTTTGACATCGCCAAAGCAGAGGATGAGGCGAATGCGTCCCTGCATTAGGCGTAGGGTATGAAATCCTTCCAGCAGCGGTGGATAGTTGGCCAGCAGCGCGTTTGAAATGCCCGCAAGTTCAGGCCAATGTGCATAGACGGTGGCCAGCATCTCGGCAGGGATAGGGTGTTTTTCAATGCTGACATAGGTCAGCACGGCATCTGGCGGCGCGTTCTCCAAAAACAGTTTTGCGGTGAGTAGGAAATTGAGGCCAGAGCCAAAGCCCAGCTCGCCGATATCAAAACGTTGCAAGTCAGGCGCGGCAAAGCGCGCCGGCAAATTGTTGTGTTGCAAAAAAACATAATCCGATTCCGCCAAGGCTTGGCCTGACTGGAAATAAACATCGTCATAGTCCAGATTGACCAATCGGCCATCGTCAGACCATTGCAAACGGGCGGGTTTCAGTGCCACAATACATCCTTGGGGCAAAAGTGGATTTTCATACGCATATGCCCATAACATCGCAAAAATACGACCAAAGGCAAGAAGTGATTCAAAACACCACTAAAAAGAAGATGTTACGAGGGCAACAACAGTGATCAGTGTGTTATTTGTGTGTACGGGGAATATATGCAGATCCCCGACAGCGGAAGGCGTTTTTCGTCATCTGGTTATGGCGGCAGGTCTTGAAAAACGGTTTCACATCGATTCCGCGGGGGTCGATTCCTATCATGTTGGTGAAGCGCCCGATAAACGCGCCGTCAAAATCGCCCGCAGCAACGGCGTTACGCTGGATGAGCAGCGTGCCCGTGGGTTGAAGCCCGAAGATTTCACCACTTTCGATTACATCTATGCTATGGATGGCGGGCATTTGTTTGACATGCAACAGCATGCGCCGGATGAAGCAAAAAATAAAATTCAGCTCTTTATGGCGGCCGCTGGTCTTGGTGAGGACGATGTCCCTGACCCGTGGTATGGTACTGACGCAGATTTTGAAAAAGTGTTCAATATGGTGGACGAGGGCGCGCGCGCCCTGTTGCATAAAATAAAGGAGACGCACGGGCTATGATGACGCTTGCGCTTCAAGAAGAAATTGAAAAGGCAACCGGCACGCGTGTGCTGGCCATGGCCCCCTTATCTGCTGCAAACAATGCGCAGATTTATCGCTTGTTGCTGGAAGGCAATATCGCGCGTGTGGCAAAGGTGGCAGAACGCGGCTTGGATACCGAAGCATGGATGCTGAAGTTTTTGAAACAGAATTCAAAGCTGCCTGTACCTGAGGTTTATTATAACAACGAACATATCATTCTCATGGAATTCATCGAAAGCCATGACATGATCGATTATCGTGGCCAACGCCACGCGGCAGAACAACTGGCAGAATTGCACCAGATCAAGTCTGATCAATACGGGTTGGAACGCGACACTGTCATTGGTTCCCTGCGCCAGCCCAACAAACAGGGCAAAGACTGGGTTTCTTTCTTTGCCGAGCAACGCCTGTTACATATGGCGCGCGCGGCCCTAGATGAAGGCAAAATCGACAGCCGCATGGTGCAGCAAACCGAAAAGCTCGCCGGCAAGTTATCTGATATTTTGAAAGATGCGGCAGGCCCTGCCTTGGTGCATGGTGATGTCTGGGGCGGCAATATGATTATTGGCCGTGGCAAGATCGAAGCGTTTTTGGACCCAGCCATTTACTACGCCGATCCGGAGGTGGAGCTGGCGTTTATCCGCTTGTTTAATACGTTCGATGATTCATTTTTTGCGCGGTATCACGATATCAATCCGATCCGCCCGGGCTTTCATGAAGAGCGCGCGGATATTTACAACCTGTATCCGCTGTTGGTGCATACGCGTTTGTTCGGTGCATCTTATGCCCGCAAAGCGCAGAAAATTCTGGATCGGTTTATTTAAACGTTACGCAAGATGCGGTGAGAAAACGCCAACCGTGCGTTTGATGAAGGCATCCATATCGCCGTCACCAAATTGCGCGGGGTTCAGCTTTTCTTCAATGATCAGCGTGGTCAAGCCGTGGCACAGGCTCCAGACGGCGACGGTTAAAAACCGTGCATCATCTTGCTTGTCTGTACGTTGTGACAAGGCCGCTGAAATCAGCGCGTAGCTTTTACCCGCTGTCATGGCAAGCGTGGGATAGCGTTTCAAATCCGCCAATTCACGGCCAAACATCAGGCTGAACAATTGTTTGTTTTCTTGGGCAAAGCGAACGTAGCCCATGACCAGACGTTCAATTTTTTCTTGTACGGTTTTAACACCCGTGGCGCTCTCGGCCATTTTTAAAGCCAAACGCTGGAAGCCTGTTTCGGCAACAGCTGCCAACAAATCTTCTTTGTCGCGGACATGGCCATAGGGTGCAGTGGCTGACACACCTGTTGCTTTTGCAATCGTGCGCAGGCTTAAACCGTCCACGCCGTCTTCTGCCAGAATATCCAGCGACGCCGTCAGCAGCGCATCACGTAAATTGCCGTGATGGTATCTAAATTTTTTCTGTAAATCGGCGGTCGTCATGGTGTAGCCCCCCGTTCATCCCCGATAATCCTTTGGTATCTTTGCACCGTTCAGTTGAATCCGTCAACTGGCTTCCGACATAACAGGAAAACATCGCATTTTGGGGGTTGCCATATGTGGCCTGTCGGCGCATCATTTTTGCGCATAAGAATATTATGGAGATTATGATGACGCAGGCACCAAAATATCCCGCGGCAAAAACCGTGTCCTATCCCAAAGAGACGCGCGGCCATAATTTTTTTGATCTGGATGTGAATGCGCAGCGTCTGCT
>JBGTNC010000209.1:0-7922 GCA_041743265.1 Alphaproteobacteria bacterium
GCTAGACGGAAAGACCCTATGAACCTTTACTATAACTTTGCAGTGGCATTAGAAATGACATGTGTAGAATAGGTGGGACCCTTTGAAACCTGGGCGCTAGCTCGGGTGGAGGGGAAATGTGAAATACCACCCTTGTTATCTCTGATGTCTAACCGGAACAGTTACCCTGTTTCGGGACCCTGCATGGTGGGTAGTTTGACTGGGGCGGTCGCCTCCCAAAGTGTAACGGAGGCGCGCAATGGTCAGCTCAATCTGGTCGGAAATCAGATTTAGAGTGTATTGGCATAAGCTGGCCTGACTGCAAGACTGACAAGTCGAGCAGAGACGAAAGTCGGTCAAAGTGATCCGGTGGTTCCGCATGGAAGGGCCATCGCTCAACGAATAAAAGGTACTCTAGGGATAACAGGCTGATACCACCCAAGCGTCCACAGCGACGGTGGTGTTTGGCACCTCGATGTCGGCTCATCTCATCCTGGGGCTGGAGCAGGTCCCAAGGGTATGGCTGTTCGCCATTTAAAGAGGTACGTGAGCTGGGTTCAGAACGTCGTGAGACAGTTCGGTCCCTATCTACCGTGGGTGTTGGAATATTGAGAGGAGCCGTCCCTAGTACGAGAGGACCGGGATGGACGTATCTCTGGTAGACCAGTTGTCACGCCAGTGGCATAGCTGGGTAGCTACATACGGACGAGATAAACGCTGAAAGCATCTAAGCGTGAAACTTTCCTCAAAACAAGTATTCCCTATAGAGCCGTCGAAGACTACGACGTTGATAGGCCAGATGTGTAAGGGCAGTGATGTCCTCAGCTTACTGGTACTAATAGCTCAATCGGCTTGAATCTGCGCATACTTTGATATGCAAGAAATATCGCGCGCAGTGATAAGCCCATATGTGTTCACAGGAACACGAAACACAAAGCTGCAATCAAGGCTTTCGGTGTCAGTTAGGATTTTTTGAGTTTGGATGACTTGGTGGTCATAGAGAGGATGAAACACCCGATCCCATTCCGAACTCGGACGTGAAAAGCCTCATCGCCGATGGTACTTTGTCTTAAGACACGGGAGAGTAGGTCGCCGCCAGGTCTTCCAAGCTCAAAAATTTCTAACTGAATTCAGTAAATCTATTCACAATCTGCAATGAAAATTGCCGACAAAACAAGCCGCTCCTTTATGGGCGGCTTTTTTGCATTTAAAAAACGAAAAAGGATGCGTTATGAACTGGAATCCCTGTACTACGCCACCCGAAGTCGGCAACGTCATTCGCTGGACCGAACCTGTCTGGGCAGCACCCACACAAAAACGCGGCAAACGCGACCAGATCGGTGAACAAACCGTCACCGCCCGCGTGCGCATTATGTCTGCTGTTGTAGAACTTGAAGTCATCGCCGTTGAAATTATCACGGCCCCGGATGATTTTGTCTCCACGTTAAAAGTCGGCGACATGATTAAACGCAAAGAAACCAGCCTGGTACAGGGCGATTGTCACCTTCAGGCTTAAAGAAAGCCTCAGATTCAAAAACAGTGCGCTGCTGATCTGGTTGGTAGGGAGGATTGCTACATTCAAGACGCGTGACGTGTAGGCGCAGACGCGCTCGTTTTCTGTGCCAGCTTTAAGGGCTGAGATTTATCTTCTGCTGTTTGGAGCCATGCGGTTAGGTTCGTGAGCGTAGATTGCGCCAGGTTGTTTAACCCTTTATCCAGCCCCGCTACTTTAAGTGTATCTGTTATGTTTTTTGCGCCGTTGCGACCGAGCAGTGTTTCGCTGGTTTTCTGGCGTTGTTCTGTATCCTGTGTGGCCAAATGCGCGGTGATGCAGGCGGCAATTAAAATACTTGTGGGCCTTTCATGTAAGCGCTGCGCTTCATTTTTAAGTCTTTGTCGCGCCACAGGGTTTTCCGTGTTCTGTGCGGTTTTTAAATCTGCAATAGCATCAAAGATACTCTGTGCTGGTGGGTAAGCTGTAATAAAACTTTCCCAACCCTCCCCAAAACGGGTTCCAAAAATAACAGCAGGGTTGGGGGATTTGTTCCGGGATGAATCCGTTAGGGCATCATTTGCCGCCTGTGCCAAAGACATGTCATAGATATTTTTTGTCATTTCGGCGGTGGAAAAACGTTGCGCCGCCGTCGCGATGTTTTTGTCCGGATGGCTTTTTAAATGGTTGTAGACAATGTTTTGAACAAGATATGCCTGCGTTTCTATCATATGGGTGGGGTTCGTTTCGAAGTCATTCCCGGCTTCGCGCTGGTAATCGTCTGCTATGGCGTGACCAAGCTCATGTGCCAGGTATACGGTGGATTGAATAGTGTGATCGTAATCTAAATCAATGATGGGGTGACTTTCGGGGTTTTCCTCGCCCAGGTTTGTATATCCAGCCGGGCGGCAGCGCATCATATATGCTGTTCCTGCGGGCACAGCGGTAATGTTTAAAACTTTTTCATTTTGTAACATCGCGGCAGCTTTTGCGCCCAGCGTTGGATCAAAATTATGCAAGGCCGCAATAATAATGGCTTTACTCTCTTGCAGGGAAATCTCAGGATCCTCGATTGTCGGCTTTTGAAGTAAGGCAAATTCAGTTGGCTGTGCAGCATGGGCAGCAAAAGTTTTCGCGGCAAGGCTGTGCGCTGCTGTACTGATTGCTTCTATCACCAGTTCAGAAAATTCAACTTCGTTGGTTCTGAGGGGCGGCAAGGGAGGTATAAATTTGCTTTTTACCAAAGGGGGCGCTCACTCATGATGATACGGCTTTGAAATATTATACCACCAAACCGCGATCCGCTGGCCCGTGAGTGATTATATGCCAATAAATCAATGCGATACCTCTCTTTCTCGTGTTGAGGTATTGTTTGCCCGAATTGCCGTAATGTACTATGATTCGATCACTGCACATCACAAAGGTTGGCCATGCCCAAGACAATGACACAGCGCGCGTTTATTCAAAACTGCGAAGATATTCTGGCGCGGCAGAGCGATGTGACGATCAATGATCGGGCGCTGGCCGATTTTGCCAAGACGCTGAAGGCCTCCAGCTTTGTGCCGGATTGGAAAGAGTATATCAGCGCCGCTGCCAATGATGCTGCGGACTATGATTTCAAACGTACGTTTTACGAGATGGCGATGATTGTCGCCAATCAGGGCGGCTTTATTTATGAAGATGCCGCGGGCGATGCACAAAAATGGCAAGTGAACGGATCCGGCGCGCGCGCCATGGTCGAAAAAATGGCTGAGATCCGGGATGCCGGCGCGCTGCCGTTTTACGATATTCCGGCCTCTGCCGTGGAAAACAAAATCCGCCCCTTGTTGCAAGGTGTACCGTTTGCAGATGAACGCATCGGGATGTTCAAAGCCTTTGCCGATCCCGCCCGACATCAAGCCGTGATGGATTTGCTGGACCAGGCCTATGACGGCGAGAAATACGTGTTTGATATGCCCTTCGCCGAAAAACTTTCACAGATCATGCCCGAAGGTTTCGGGAATGATCCGTTTTTTAAAAAATCTATCCTGACCGCGCTCATGGCATCCGGCAACGGGCATCACCATGGCATCAAAACAGATGTATCGGATATGACGGTGGCGGCAGATTATATTTTGCCGCAAGTGCTAAACGCCGATCATATTGGTGTCTTATCCTTCAGCCCAGCATTGACGCAAAAGCTGGAACAACGCGCATTGTTTAAAGAAAACGCAGCAGAAGTCACGGTATTGCGCGCGGCCGCCGTGGTCGCCTGTGACCGTCTGGCACAGCTGAGCGGTTTATCTGCGCAAGATATTGACGGAAATTTGTGGATGGCAGGTCGCAAACTGCAAAACGCTCGCCCGCATATGATGTGCATTACCACTCAGTTTTAAGGAGGACACCTATGCGCTGTTTCTATATCTTCTTGATGCTCATATTGTCGCCTGCCGTAACCTTCGCCACACCTCCTTGTGTCTCGCTAACGCCTGATCAGTTTCAGGAGGTAAAGGATGACAGTGATCTCATCATTCATGCGCAAGTCAGTGCATCTTTTACCGGTAAGACGGATGAGCAGGGTATTACTTGGGTACGTATATTGAACACGTATAAGGGAAAAGCGGATTCTGATGTGATTAAAGTGCAATGGATTAGCGACAATCCGCCGCTTTATTCCTATAAAAAAGATAGCGAAGTTGTTTTGTTGCTGAAACAAAAGGAAGGTCGTTGGTATTTAACGGACGACAGCTGGAAGGCCTGTGTGCCATCGTTGATTGGTCTGCCCGCAACATTCCCGATGGAGTGGAAAAGTAAAACCTACACGCGCGAAGAATTTATCGAGGCGCGTTTGAATCCTGAACAGCAGCTTTAAATCTAGTCGCTGTTTGCCCAAGTGAGTATGGCGGTTTTGGATTCAAACCCTGAGAATAATGGGTCTTTTTCTTCGGGGTAATGCAAAGTTACATGCAGCCAAGCCTCCCCCGAGAGGTGGAGTTTGGCGCGGTCTACTTTTAGATATTTGCTCCATGTAATTTTTTGTAATATTTCGTCGAGCTGATCTGCGTCGTCTTCTTTTAAATTGCCAAGATAACAGTAGCCCTGCCATTGCGGTCCATGGACAAAGTAATCATCTAGCGCATCAGAAACTATTTGACCGTGATGTAGCGGTATAAAAACGCCTTCTACACTACCCGGGTCTGCGCAAGTAATACCCCCCGCTTGTGTTGAGAACACAACATTTGTTTCGCAAGGAATAATTAACCCGGCGCCAGCAATGTTCCATAGATTAACGAATGCTTTCGTCAAATTTGTTTACCCTTTAAACTTCTTCGGAATGCTCTGCCAGACTTCGTAATAATTTTCCTGTACACCGTTTTTCAATGCGGCATCTGTCGGGCGTAGAATATATTTGCTTTCAAACATAAATGCCAAAGTGCCGGAAAGATAAACCGGTTTTAAATCCGCACTTTCTGCTTTATCCACCACATGCGCATCCGGTCCGTGGGCGGACATGGAATTGTGGAGCGAACAGCCGCCAGGATTAAATCCACCAGCTTCTTTGCCATCATACACGCCCAGAATAAGCCCCATAAATTCGCTCATCAAGTTACGATGGAAATAGGGCGGACGGAAGGTATGCTCGGCCACCAGCCAACGGTCGGGGAAGATCACAAAATCCACATTCGCAACGCCGGGGGTGCCGCTGGGCGATGTCAGAACGGTAAAAATAGACGGGTCCGAATGGTCAAAACTGACTGTATTTACAGCCTGAAAATGCTTCAGGTTATATTTATACGGCGCGTAATTGCCATGCCATGCCACCACATCCAGCGGAGAATGGCCGATGGGGGATTGCCACATGCCGCCATCGAATTTGGCGATGACGGTGAAATCACCCTCGCGGTCTTCAAACGATGCGACAGGATATAAAAAGTCGCGTGGCGCGGCCAAGCCATTGGCGCCGATGGGCCCCAGATCCGGCAGTACAAAATGTGCGCCGTAATTTTCGCAGATGTATCCGCGTGCTTTTCCATCCGGCAAATCTACCGCGAATTTTACACCGCGCGGAATGACGCAGATTTCACCGGGCGCTACATGCAGCTGGCCCATTTCTGTGCGGAATAACAGTGCGCCATTTTCGGGCACGAATAACATTTCACCATCGGCGTTGTAGAAAAAACGTGTTTCCATCGATGATGTCGCAACATAGCGGTGTGCGGCCATGCCGTTCCAGCTGGCGGTATCGCCATTGCCCGCCATGGTGGTGGTACCATCAATGATGTCGATTTTTTCCGACGGAAAATCCATCGGGTCCCACCGCAGTTGGCTGGGTGTGGCGGGTGTATTGCCAAAGGGCGTGCTTTTAAGGCGCGGCTGGTTATAGGGCGTATACGGCTTGTGCATGACAGACGGGCGAATACGGTAGAACCACGTGCGCTGGTTATGCGTGCGCGGTGCGGTGAAGGCACTGCCGGATAATTGCTCGGCATAGAGACCATGCGCGGGTTTTTGCGGCGAATTTTGGCCGACGGGCAGAGCGCCTTCAACGGCCTCTGTGGCAAATTCGTTGCCGAAACCGGACTGATATTGCAGGCTATTTTGTGCTGTCATGATTGTCTCCCCGTATGGACCAAGGGTGCATCCCCTGCGGCTATCTTAGGGCAAGGAGATTTGGGGGGTAAAGGGCTTAATTTTATTCATTTTTTCAAATATTTGGCGCTTTTTTGTCGTAAAAAGGCTTGCGTGGCAGGGAGCAATCCGCTATGTTCCAGTCACTGAATTCGCCCGAAAGGGCAGGCCGCTTGCAAAAGCGCCATTTTGCTCAAGTTTTAAAAGAATACAGTTTATCGCGGGGTGGAGCAGCCCGGTAGCTCGTCAGGCTCATAACCTGAAGGCCGCAGGTTCAAATCCTGCCCCCGCAACCAACTTTATAAGAATTAAGCCCTTGTTTTGCAAGGGCTTTTTCTTTGGAAAAATGCCAAGCTTTTCCCAGAAGAATCCCCGTGATACACTAAAAATAGCTAGCACGCAGTTAGCACGTTTAGCACACAGAGGAACGACAGCATGGAATCGCATGAAATCCTCAACGGCAAAGCCCGCCTTTACCAAAGGCCGGATAGCGACCTTTGGTATGCGTCCATTTACTGGCAGAGCAAAAATCACCGTAAAAGCACCGGAGAAAAGGACTTTGACCAAGCCACGGCCTTTGTCGAGGATTGGTACTGGAAACTGACCGGAAAGACCAAGTCAGCGCCTAGAACGCCCCAAGCGGTTGTTAACGAGTCGGGTACGCATAAAATCCTCAATGGCAAAGTTCAGCTTTTCCGCAGAGCTGGAGACGGCCCTTGGCACTGTGCTGCTTCCTTTGGCAATAGCACTCAGGTGCGCAAAAGCACCAAAGAGACAAGTCTTGCCTTGGCCAAGCAGGTGGCCGAGGACTGGTATCTTGAAATGAAGGGCAAAGCCCGTGCAGGACTGCTGGAGCGGGAAAAGACCTTTGCCGAAGCTGCCGAGAAATTCGCAGGGGAATACGAGGCTGTCACCAAAGGCCATCGCAGCCCCAAATGGGTGCAAGGTCATAAAGACCGCATCCGGCTTCATTTATTGCCTTATTTGGGTAATAAGCCATTACCTGAGATTTCCGCAGGTGTTGCGCAGGAATACCGCGCCCACCGTATGACAGAGCCCGAAGGTTGGAACGAGGAAGAAAAAGGCGCGTGGCAACCGCCAGCTCGTAATACCATTCATAATGAAATCGTCACTTTGAGCATGATCCTGAAAACCGCCCATCGTAACGGGTGGGTAGATCAGGTGCCCAATCTTTCTGACCCGTATCGTCGGCAGAGTAAGATTGAACACCGCCCTTGGTTTACCCCCAATGAATATAAACAGCTTTACGAGGCAACGCGCAAGAATGCCGCGACCCCGAAAAGCCCGCGCTACAAATGGCATGCGGAACAATTGCATGACTTCGTTCTGCTTATGGCGAATACAGGATTGCGCCCAGACGAGGTCAGGCTACTCCAGTTCCGTGATGTTGAAATCGTCGATGACGATTATACAGGTGAGCGCATTCTGGAGATCGAAGTACACGGCAAGCGCGGCGTTGGCTATTGCAAATCCATGCCGGGCGCCGTGTTGCCCTTCGAGCGTCTGCGTGATCGTAAACGTATTAAGGTTGAGGTTTCCGAGGGTGGTGAAACGACCGGGAAATCTGCCATCCCCGATTCAAACGATTTGCTCTTCCCAAATGAATTTAAAAAGATGTTCAACAATCTCATGGAAGAAAACGACCTAAAGTTTGACCGTCACGGCAAAGCCCGCACAGCCTACAGTTTGCGGCATAGTTATATCTGTTTCCGGCTTCTGGAAGGAGCTGACATTTATCAAGTTGCTAAAAACTGCCGTACCAGCGTCGAAATGATTGAGAAACACTATGCAGCGCATCTTAAAGATATGATTGATACGTCTC
>JBGTNC010000210.1:0-10023 GCA_041743265.1 Alphaproteobacteria bacterium
GACGGCGGTGCCTTTGGGTTTTGTCTCAAGCGAGACATCGCGCGTGTGGTTGAGCTCCATAGACGGGCCGGTGGCAATATAGGCGTTGAGGATTTCCCCAGCGTCTTCTCCGCTCCGGCGCCCGACGGCGCTGCTATTCAACAGGCTAGACATGCGAATTTCGCTCCTTCACCTAGTGACGTTACTGATTACAGACTACACTGCTATTTAACCGCAAGAAAGTTAATTTTTGTTTAACATATTGATTCCAGCCATTTTTCGGCACTGGTGCTTGCGGATATGCATCATTTGACACGCTTTATAAACGTCTGCCTGCCTTGTGTTGTTCCGCAGGCGGGTTTGCCGCAGTGCGGAACCTAAACACCCATCGGTCAGTAGGTGGGGGGAGCACAGACGAAACATCCCATTCCGAGAATTTACTTTTTGATGAAGGAGAATGATTATGAAGCAAGCAGATATTGCAACAAACAATAACGCAGGTGCCCCTAAGGGAAATTCTGCCAAAGACATTAAAACAACAAAAGAATACGAAGCCGTGCGCGACATGGCGCGTGATTTCGCCAGCAAAGATTATGCTGAACTGTCGGACATCAAGCAGGACCTCGATAGCCTGCGCGACAATGTTGTGCAATTGACCCGTCATCTGAAAAAAGATGGCGCTCATAAAGCGGACGAGATGAAAGAGCGCGTCAAAGAAGGTTTTGATACGCTGCGCCACAAAAGCGAAGACGGCCTGAAAGCGGTTGAAGACAAAGTGCGCGCAAACCCGCGTAACGGTGTCTTGCTGGCTTTTGCAGCCGGTGTTCTGGCTAACGTTTTACTGCGCCGGAGCTAAGACATGGCAATCGTCGCCCCTGTATTGACGCAGATGGTTGTGGACGGCTTTTTAAGCCGCCCACAGCCGCCTGCGGCTCTTCGCAAGCCGGATATTGTGCTGGCTATTGTGTCTGTTTTCACATTGTTGATGGCGGTGGTCTTCGGGCTTATTGCATTAAATCTTTACGCGCTGAGCGTGATGACGGCACCGCTTGCGGCGCTGGTCACGGCGGGTGCGGCATTGAGTTTATGTGTTGTGGGTGTGGTCACACTTGCCATCCGTCGCAAGATAGCAAAAAAATCAGCAGCCCCCATAAAACTTGCGGGCATGGATCTTCCTGAAAGCTTGCAAGCTGCACTGGATGCAGCGGGCGATACGCTCGATGATCTGGTCACAGAAAATCCGGCCACAGCCACGGCACTGGCAGGGCTTGCGGGTTATATCGTTGCACAGAAAATGCATCATTGATAAAGCGTGATTGAATTACAGGCTTAATCCGCCATCCGGCTTCGGGCCGCGCGGGTTGGTATTTGATATTGTGTTTTGCGGCTGGCCTGTCAGCTCCGCCTTGGTGGCGGCCAGCGCATCGCGCAATTGTTCGCATTCCAGCGCTTTGTTCATATAGCGCAGGCGCAGTTTGTAACCGGCATCATCATTCACAATAAACCGCGTAAAATCGAGACCGTTTTCGCTGAGCAGGCGAAAGGCATCATGGCGTTCTTCTGCCACAATCAGGCGGGCAGTACCCATGCCGATGGCGCTGACTTTCGCGCCGCGATCCAGCAATATTTGTGCGATTTTCAATTGTTCTTTGGCAACGGCGCGGTCAAACCCGCGGCCAAGAATACCCAGCGGTACATCCATATTCTCGCCCACCAGGCTTTTCACCGTATCCGGATTGCCCGCATCAATCGCGCGCGTTAAATCGTCGCGGAAGCGGGAAACAGGATCATCTTTTTTGCGCCAGAAGGTCATGGGTTTTCTACAGTTTGCGGGGTAGCAGCTGGTTTGCGGGTTTGCCCAGCGGTTGCGGTTCCGAGAGCTGTTTAACTTCTTTTTCCAAACGCATCAAACGCGTGTTGATTTCTTGCATCAAGCGCAATTGTTCTTGCGGCAGAGATGTGTCGTTGAAAGTTTGCCGGAAAGTTTCCAAACGCTCGGCTTGCGCGATCAGACGTTTTTTATTTTGCAAATCGGCATCTGTTGTGGGTACGTCAAAACTGATGCCGTGGATCTTGTGCTGTTTGGTTGGAATGTTGTCAATATCATGGCGGCAACGCAGACGGGCATGGCCGATATCCGCGCCGTTCAGCATTAATGCCCTGGCCATCAGGTAATCATCTTTGTCCACGCACATGCGCAAGGGTTTGCCCTCATCCGCATTCGGATTGGCGCCGTCTTTGATGGCGCGTGCCGCTTTTTCCGCATCGCCCGCACTAATGGCGGCGTAGAGCAGGTTGTTGTGCTTCCAGCTAGCGTCGCTGTTCTCGTTGAAGGATGAAAAACTCATTGTTATTGCATGCCGCTTGTTTTGGGCGGGCCGCTATTGCGCAGCGCAGCGGGTGCAGGCATGGGTTTTTTATCCAGCGGGTGGCCATGCAGGGCGGTCAGCATTTCTGCTTTCAATTCCTGCAATTCTTGCAAGGTGCGAAGCTGTATCTGTACGCTTTCGATAGGGGCGACGGTGCTGATAAAAAGTTTTTGATAGTCTTCCAGATGTTTGGTTTCTGTGCCGATATCGGCATAGCGTTTTTTCTCGGCTTTGTTTTTGTAGGTATAGGTGGTGTCGTTCCAGCGGTCATAGTGCGTCTTGCGGGTGATACCGCCGCGCTCGCGCTTCAGCTCGTTGACGGCATGCGCAATATCGGCGCCACGCAGCATCAACTCTTTCATGAACAACTGGTTGTTGGTGATGGCGGTAAAGCGCAAAGGTTTGCCGTCTTCGGCATTCACTTGGGGCTTTTCGGCAAGGGCGTTGTAAAAACCTGTCAGGTCATTCTGGCCGATGGCGCGCAGCAGACGATTTTCCGCCGTATCGGCGGGGGGCAGCAAGCTGTCGTCAATCGTGCGGGACGTGGCTTTGGCCATCTGGCGGGAATCTCCTGTTTGTGCGGCTTATACTCGGGGTATATATTTACGACAAATGATACATTCTGTCAATATTTGCACAAGAAGCACAGAGGCGGGCCATACGCGCAGGCAGGCCGTTGAAACATTTACATTTTTTTGCCATTGGGCGGGTGCTTTTTGTTGCCGCGCGCGGCAAAGGGGCGGTGGGGGGTGCCTTGCAGGCCCATATTGCCGTGACCGTATTTGATGACATGCAGCGCGGCGGCGATGGTTTTGCTCAGGCGCTGGTCTGCGCGAATGATATGCCAGCCGGCTTTTTGGCTGGGGTGGGCGGGGTTGCCGCGCAGTTGACGGCGCAAGATCGCCACACAAGCATCGGACGGGTTATCCCGGCGTTGCGCCACACGGCGGAAAAGTTTGGAGACAGGCACATCCAGATACAACCCGATAAAATCGGCATTGCATTGGTCGGCCACCTGTTTTTGCTCGCGCCTTGTGGTGTGGTCCAAAAATGTGCCGGTGACAATAACGCTGTGGCCGCTTTTCAGGCATTTGGCAGCTTCCGCGCGGATGTATTCAATAAAGGCGACAGTATGGGCGGGCGTGTACATATGGGCAGGCAACGGGGTCAGCGGGTCTACCCCGTGCATTTTTTTACGCAAGACGTCTGAATCCAGCACGACATGGTCTGTGAAGTGTTCTTGCAAGGCGGTGGCCAGCGTCGTTTTACCACTGCCAGACAAGCCGCCGATCGCAATCATGCGCGGACGTTCAAGTTTCGGGGGCTTGGTGGACGTTGGGGTCAAACGATAGCTGCCTTTTCAAGTCACGGGTGGTGCTGGCAAGCCTTGGGCCTGCAAGCGTTAAGTGACGAGAAAGATACAGATATTATACGGTTATGTCAAATGAAATAACATAATCTTGCGTAGGGCTTAAAAATCCCCGCCACCGCCGCCGCGTAGGTGCGGTGGTGTGGGTGTGGGGTGCTTTGGGCCACGCTTTTGCTGGCGTGAGACGGCATTGGCGGCAAGGCCCGTGGCAGCCAGCATAGACAGGGCAAAAGTACCGAGCGCCAATCCCAGCATTTGGTCCTTTGACAGGCCTTCTGTGGCTTCTAATGGCTTTGCAGCCGTGTTCTGGACGGCAGGGACGGCAGCTGGCGTCGGCGTCGTGTCTGCTGCGGGGCCGGTGTGTATGCCCCAGACGTTATAGGGGTCTGTTATGGGGTTAAGCGGGTGCAGGGGGTTCATCATGCTGTTCGGGCTCATCAGGTCAAAGCTCTGGGCGGGCGCCTCTGCGGGGGCTGCCACGGTCAGAAAAGCGACGGTTAAAGAACCGGTCAGAAATCCGCGCAGGTTGCGTTTGTTGCTCATGATGTTTTCTTTCAGGTTATTTTTTTAAGCAGCGGGTGGCGGCGGCTTGGGCGTATTGTCTTTTTTGGGTTTCGGCTTTTTCTCGAGCTTTTCCAAACGGGCTTTCAGTGCCGCGTTTTCGGATGTGAGTTCTTGTACCTGTTGTTTGAAACCATCCAGTGCGGCAGTGGCTTCTTCTTTGGTCAGGCGGACATCCCAATCATTGATTTTATCTTTGTCCAAGGCCCATGTGCCGGCAGCCTTGGCAAAATCGGCGCCTTTTTTGTGGAGGGCACGCAGGGATAAAACATCCACCGGTTCACCTTCCAGCGCATTTTTGATCGCAAGGCCGCCCATGGTATCGGGGTTGGCACCTGCTTCCAATACGGCTTCTACCACAACGGCGTTTTTGCGCGCGCTGGCATGGCGCAGCAGGTAATCGAGTGTTTCTTGGCGGCTGGCATCATCTAATTGTTGCAACATGACTTTGGCGGCAGCGACGGGATATTTGCTTTTCTCAATCACAGCTGTGGCAACGCGACCGACAAAAGCATGGGTGTCTTTTTTCCAGTTGTCGTCGCTTTGCTCAGCGCGGTCGGATTTAAGGTCGCGCAGGTGCTGCGGAATCCATGTCGCCATAAAGGTTTGCAGGTTGTCGAAATGGCCGGTGATAAAGCCGGTCTGCGCGCCCATCAGCACGTTTAGCTTTGTTTCGCGGTCGGCATGTTGCGCCATGGCTTTGACAACTTCGGTGCTGCCGGTATGCCCATAGCCAAAGGCTTGGTCAAAACTGCAATGCGGGCTGTCGAAGCTGAATTTGTTGTCACCGGGGCGCGGCATGGGAAATCTCCTCCGTCATAAGCGTCAGGGGCTTTTAAAATATAAAGATGTCGAAACGAAGGCCAGTCTAAAGCGCACAGGCTTTCTGTCAATTCGTTTCTCAAGTGTTTGATTTCGAACAAGAAAAACCCCGGGAAAAAATCCCGGGGTCTTTTTTGCGCCTGTATTTGTGTGTAAGGGAAGAAAAGGGTCAGGCGGCAGCCCCTTTGAAAACTTCTTCGGCGAAGGCTTCTTCCCAGCTGCCTTCGGTCGATGCTTTGGAGTATTCGGTTGCGCGGTTTTCGAAAAAGTTCGTGTGTTCCGCACCGTTCAGCATCGCATCCATCCACGGCAGCGGGTTTTTCTCGACGCCAAACACGGGCGTCAGGCCCAGCTGTGTCAGGCGGCGGTCACCGATGTAGCGGATGTAATCTTTGACTTCCTGCGGGCTCAACCCTTCGACTTCACCCAGTTCAAATGCCAGATCAATAAAGGCATCTTCGTGTTTGATGATGGTTTTGCAAGCCTCGGTAATGTCGTTGCGCAGTTTTTCTGTCCAGATTTCCGGGTTCTCTTCCACGAAGGCTTTGAACAAGCGGATGACGGACAGTGTGTGCAGGGTTTCATCGCGCACAGACCATGTCACGATCTGGCCCATGCCCTTCATTTTGTTAAAGCGCGGGAAGTTCATCAACATCGCGAAGGACGCAAACAATTGCAGCCCTTCGGTAAAGCCGCCGAACACCGCCATCGTCAGGGCAATGTTTTCTTTGGATTCGACGTTGAAGCCCTGCATATAGTCGAACTTGTCTTTCATTTCTTTGTACTGCATGAAAGCGGAATATTCGACTTCCGGCATGCCCAGCGTATCCAGCAAATGTGAATAAGCCGCGATATGCACGGTTTCAATGTTGGAGAAAGCCGCCAGCATCATCTGGATTTCTGTCGGTTTGAAGACTTGGCTGTAATGCTTCATGTAGCAGTTGTTCACTTCCACATCGGCTTGCGTGAAGAAGCGGAAGATTTGCGTCAGCAGGTTACGCTCTTGCGGTGTCAGCTTTTGCTTCCAGTCGCGCACGTCTTCGGCCATCGGTACTTCTTCGGGCAGCCAGTGTACGCGTTGCTGTGTCAGCCAGGCATCATACGCCCAAGGATAGTGAAAGGGTTTGTAGACGTGGTTTTCGGTCAGCAGACGGGACATGACAATTTCCTTGTTTGTTCGCGTGGTCTTTGAAGAATGTTATTCCCGCGTTCTGTTCTGCGATATCTTGCGCAACAGGGCGCGGGAATAACTGTATTTATTTGGTGATGCTCTAATATAGAGCTTTATTTCCGGCTGAACAGGATTTCTTGCCCTTTACTTGAAAGTGCCGGCCCACAGCGGCCCGGTTCAATCAGATCAAGACGATAGAGCTTTTCCAGATGCCCGCGCGGCATGGCATCACAGCTCTCTGGATTGCTGATAGTGGCCAATGTGTTCAGTTCTGCGGATGATAAGACCTGCATGGTAGATGCCTCCCCTTAATACTTTTTAAGTGACGTTGTGCTTCGTGACATGCCGTTTATTGAAGTGGATGGCGCGCGCGGCATTGCGCGCCATCCTTGATTTGATTTTTAGTCAGACAGCATTACTGGCAAGCAAGACATTCGTCGTACTTGTTTTCCTCTGCGGCGGGCGGTTTGACCGCTGTGCGCAGACGACCGTCACCACCATGTGCGTTTTCCGCACGTTGAATGGATTTGGAACGGCAGTAATACAAAGACTTCACACCCTTCTTCCATGCCATCCAGTGAATCTGGTGCAGGTCGCGCTTGTGCACGTCTGCGGGCAGGAAGATGTTCAATGACTGGGCTTGGCAAATATACGGCGTACGGTCTGCCGCATGTTCGATCAGCCAGCGTTGATCCAGTTCAAAGGCAGTTTTGAACACGTCTTTCTCGTCTTGCGACAAGTAGTCGAGGTGCTGGACGGAACCTTCATGCGTGATGATGTTCGACCAAACCTCTTCGGTGTTCATGCCTTTTTGTTCCAGCAAAATTTCCAGGTGCTTGTTCCGCACAAAGAAAGAACCGGACAGCGTTTTATGCGTATAGGCATTGGCGGTGTTGGGTTCAATCCCCGGGGACGCGCCACCGGTGATGATGGAGATCGACGCGGTCGGCGCAATCGCCATTTTGTTGGAGAAGCGTTCCATGATGCCGTATTCCTTGGCATCAGGGCAGGGGCCGCGCTCGTGCGCCAGTTTAATGCTGGCGGCATCCGCACCGGCTTTGATGTGTTTGAACATGCGCTTGTTCCACACTTTTGCCATCACGGATTCCATCGGAATCATTTTGGATTGCAAGAAGGAGTGGAAACCCATGACACCAAGGCCAACGGAGCGTTCACGCATGGCAGAGTATTTCGCACGCATCATGCTGTCGGGCGCTTTGCGGATGAAATCTTCCAATACGTTATCGAGGAAACGCATGATGTCTTCGATGATCGTCGGGTGATCTTCCCATTCCTCGAAGTTTTCAAGGTTGAGGGAGGATAAGCAGCATACTGCTGTACGTTCTTGGCCGTGATGGTCTTTACCTGTCGGCAGTGTAATCTCGCTGCACAGGTTAGACATTTTCACGTTCAGGCCCGCCAGTTTGTGATGTTCGGGGATCGCGCGGTTCACGCTATCACCGTAAATCAAGTAGGGCTCGCCGGTTTCGATGCGGGCGGTCAGGATGCGGATCCACAGGTTACGGGCTGAGATCCGGTCCACGACCGCGCCGTCTTTGGGCGACAACAGCGCCCATTCTTCGTCTTTTTCAACAGCGCGCATGAAAGCATCGGTAATCAAGATACCGTGATGCAGGTTCAAAGCCTTGCGGTTTGGATCGCCGCCGGATGGTTTGCGCAGTTCGGTGAATTCTTCAATCTCCGGGTGATGGACAGGCAGATAAACAGCTGCCGAACCACGACGCAGGGAGCCTTGAGAAATGGCCAGCGTCAGGCTGTCTTGTACGCGGATGAAGGGGATGATGCCCGATGTCTTGCCGTTGCGGCCGACTTTTTCACCGATAGAACGCAGGTTGCCCCAATAGGAGCCGATACCGCCGCCGCGTGATGCGAGCCAGACGTTTTCGTTCCAAAGGTCAACGATGCCGTTCAGGCTGTCGTCACATTCGTTCAAGAAACAGGAAATCGGCAGACCACGGTCTGTGCCACCATTGGACAGCACGGGCGTCGCCGGCATGAACCAGAGTTTGGAGATGTAGTCATACAGACGCTGCGCATGGCTGGCGTCATCTGCATAATACATCGCCACACGGGCAAAGAGGTCTTGGAATGTTTCACCGGGTAACAGATAACGGTCCAGCAATGTCGCTTTACCGAATTCTGTTAAATTTGAATCGCGCGACTGATCTAGTTTAACCTTTGCGCCCTTCGCAAGCTGTGCGACATCGAACATCGATTGTGCCTCCCCAAAATACATGTTTATTTTTTCTTTTTTTTTATATCGCTTCGAATAACTGTCAGGAATCTGTGGATAAGCCCCTGATAGTGTCGGGAAACAAGGGGTTAGCCCCCAAAAGCACTACTCCTTGTGCCCAACGTTTCAAAGCATACCACATCTTGGGGGGCTGTCTAGAAAAGTGGTTCCAAAAAATTTGCCGCAAGGCGTCATTTTTATCTTGACCCTCGACCTTTCCGAACAAAAGTCGCACTTCGCGACCAATTTTTTTTTTGGTGCCTAAAAACATAAGTTGTAACCCGCGCCGTGAGATACACGCACAGGGTCAATTTTTGTTTTTCCCTTACAAAGATATGGGAATCTTGGGTCCCATTCTCAAGTCTCATTCGAAGCGATTTTCATGAGAAGCAGATTTTAGCGTAGCAGTCAGAGCTTAAAGAAAACTTAAGCGTGCAAATCTCCCTGTACGGCGGTGGTTTTTTCAGCAGCGCGGCAGTACCGCTATAGGTGTGACACGCGGAGTCGCGCAAAAGGGGAGGAAATAAAATTACAAATCAGAGCCATAAAATTATTTCGAGATTGCGTGGTGAGGTACAATAGGGTGTATTTTTTCTTTTAAAACAATAGCTTCTTGACTTTGTTGCGCTGCAGCGCGCATTCTGTTTTACGTCGAAGCCGCTTTAAAGAAACTTAAAAAACTCTTCAATCCTGACTTCGCAATATCACAAACACAAAACCAACAGAGGTGTGTCATGCGGAATATTTTCCGGCATAACGCGCAACGTGATTTATTGCGCGCTAAAAAATCAAACAAAAATCAACCAACGCCTAAACCCCCTAAAACGCGTAAAGCGATACGTCTGCCCGGCCATGACAAGTTCATGGCGGCCTTCTTGCTGGCAGCACTGGGCAACGAAGCTACGCATGTGACCGAACACCACAACCCGCACGGCAACCGTCGTGAACGGATTGAAGAAATGCGTGTGCGTGCGCTGGAAGCAGAACGTAGCCCGCAACGTCTGCGCAGTATCAACGGCGGTAATGGCGGCGGGCCAGAACCGTCCGGCCCGGTCGAAGTGGTGATGCGTGAAGTCAGCACCCGCCGGCGTGTGCCAACGGCTACGGACCAACCGCAGATTTGATGCGGATTTAAAAAACCCTTGCTGTATCGATGCTAACGCTTGCGCTATTAAATACCGATGGCTTTACGCCATTAAATACCAATGGCAGTGCGCCATAGCGGCGTTGGTTCGATCAGCTTGCGGGTTTTCAGATCAAAAAAGCCCATCACAAAAATAGCATCACAGCAGACGGTATCGTCGGCGCGTGTCATGGTTTGTTGCAATTCACCAATCTTGCCTTTGTAAGACAACATGGTGGATGAAATGCGTATTTCTTCCCGCAAGTGGACTTCTTTTAGAAATTTGATGCGCGCTTCCAGCACCACGGGGCTTTGCTGATATTGCTGGATTTCTTTCACGCCGTAACCGCCCGCCGTGATCCAGTCCCATCTGGC
>JBGTNC010000211.1:0-5844 GCA_041743265.1 Alphaproteobacteria bacterium
CTACACACTGATTTAAAAGGAAAAAACGACATGGCCAAGGCATTAGACGACTTTCAGAAAGAAACAAAGGCACTGGGCGCGGTATTGAAGGCACTGGATGCCCTCTCCCCTGACGCCCAAACAGAAATACTGGCACAGGCCGCCAAACGGTTAGGACTGGAAGGCATCACCCGCCAGCTGACCACAGCCGAGAAGAAAAAAGCCGGTTGGTATAGCCCCAATAGCGCCTTCGGCCCGCGTAATCAGGATTGCTGATGATCGCCGCCAGACACCTGCCTCTATCGTCATAAAGCCTTTTTTTTCAGGCTTTTTCCGCTTATGATGCCCAAAACGCATTTCCGAAGGGCTTTTTGACGAATAGATGCTGCTTTTTTTCCGCGACAAAATCAAAGGCACAGGCCGCGCCACCTTCAGCAAGGGGGAATTGAGCCTGATTCTGGGGGTCTATGGCCGTCGCGTGCAACGCGGGGAATGGCGCGATTACGCCATCGACACTTTGCCGGATATGGCTGTGTTTTCGGTTTTTCGCTCGTCGAAAGAGAACCCCGCCTTTTCGATTGCTAAAATCCCTAGCCGCAGTTTTTTAAAACCGGCGCAATATGCGGTCTATGAGGGCAGCAAAACGCTCAAGCAAAGTGCCTCACTCAGCGAAGTGCTGGAAATTTTTGAAGAGGATAAGGGCTGATGCCAAAAACAATTTCTATTTCCGGCTTTTTAAGCACCCTGTTCTGCGCGGTGTTTATTTTTGCCAGCACAGCACCCGCCGCTGCCGAGAAAATCAAATACCTCGGTGATCCCGTATACGAAAAAATGGCCGCCGAAGATGGCCACCCGATGGATGACATGCAAGCGCTTGCCGCTGAAGGCGATGTACGCGCGCAATTTATTTTGGGGGACCTGTACAGCAAAGGCAAAGGCGGCCTGCCCAAAAAACTGGGCACCGCCCGTAAGTGGTTTGAAGAAAGTGCTTATAACGGTTATGCGGAGAGCTTTATACGCTTGGCCGCCCTTGAAAAGCGCGTCAAGAAGCCGGCAGATGCTTATAAATGGTACACGCTGTGCATGGAGCACCTGCGCGGTGATGGCCGTAAATGGTGCCAGAAATCCCGCGATGAACTTGCTAAATCCGCACCCTTAAGCAAAGAACAAATCAAAACTGCAAAGCAAGATGCCGGCAATTGGTACAAAAACAAAAAAGAACAAAAACTGAAAAAGACCGAGGCCGTTAAAGAAGCAGAGAAAATCAAAAAATCCGCGCTTGATCTGCAAGACCCGCCGGAAAATATCGCCGCGCCAAAAAAAGAAGTACTGACCGCAGCCGAAGCCCTGACGGCAGAGGCTACAACCGACACACCTGCTGCAAACACCAATACACCGGACGATACGTCCACCCCTCTTACACAAAAGGAGTAATACTGCATGACAAAAATTAAAGTCAAAACCCCCGTGGTGGAAATGAACGGGGATGAAATGACCCGCATTATCTGGGATATGATTATCGACCGGATGATCAAACCCTTTCTCGACATTGATCTGAAATCTTATGATCTGTCGATTGAAAGCCGCGATGCAACCGATGACCAGATCACCATTGATGCTGCCAATGCCATCAAAGAATATGGCGTCGGCATCAAATGCGCGACCATCACGCCCGATGAAGCGCGCGTTGAAGAATTCAAACTGAAAAAAATGTGGAAATCACCCAACGGCACGATCCGCAACATTTTGAACGGTACGGTTTTCCGCGAGCCGATCATCTGCCAGAACATTCCGCGTCTGGTGACCACATGGACGAAACCGATTGTGGTCGGCCGTCATGCTTTTGGCGACCAGTACAAAGCAACCGACATGAAAATCAAAGGCCGTGGCAAACTGACCATGACCTTCACACCCGATAACGACGGCACGCCAGAGACCTGGGATATCTATGACTTTGCCGAAGGCGGCGGCGTTGCCATGGGCATGTATAACACAGATAAAAGCATTACAGGCTTTGCCCGTTCTTGCATGAACTACGGCTTGCAGCGCGGCTATCCTGTGTATCTGTCCACCAAGAACACAATTTTGAAAGCCTACGACGGCCAATTCAAAGACATCTTCCAAAAAGTCTATGACGAAGAATTCAAAGACAAATTCGAAGCCGCAAACATCACCTATGAACACCGCCTGATCGATGACATGGTCGCAAGCGCCTTGAAATGGGAAGGTGGCTTCCTCTGGGCTTGCAAAAACTATGACGGTGACGTGCAGTCCGACAGCGTGGCACAAGGCTTTGGCTCGCTGGGCCTCATGACCTCCGTGCTGTTGACGCCCGATGGTAAAACAGTGGAAACAGAAGCGGCACACGGTACCGTGACCCGCCACTTCCGTATGCACCAGCAAGGCAAGCCGACATCAACCAATCCGATTGCTTCCATCTTCGCATGGACGCAAGGTTTGAAATATCGTGGCCGCTTTGACAATACGCCCGATGTGGTGGCCTTCGCCGAAAAGCTGGAAGATATTTGTATATCCACCGTTGAAAACGGCGACATGACAAAAGATCTGGCCCTGCTTGTCGGCCCGGATCAAAAATTCCTGACGACCGAGGAATTTATGACCAAGCTGATCGACAATCTGGACGTAGCGATGAAAAAAGCTGCGTAAGATTTATATGCTTTGAAAAAAGCCCGGTGGATTTAAACCCCACCGGGCTTTTTATATACCGGATACATCATGCCGCCCGTTAAAACAAAAAACCGTTTTTTATCTTTTCTACTCAAAGCTGGCCTTGTGCTATTGGCGCTGTTCAGCTTGACGCCCTATGCGCCCGTTTCAAATATCGCAACGGATCTGCCCAGTCACTTCGTTTTGCAATACGCTTTTGGCTGTTTGATTTTGCTGCCTTTTGCCCTGTGGCTGCGACTGCGCAAGCGCTGGTACGCACTCTTGGCTTTTTGTTTTATTCTCAACATGGCAACACTGTCGCCTTATATTGCATGGACGGCATCCGCATCTGCGCCAAACGTGGCAACATTCAAAGTCTTGCAGGTTAATACGCTCTACCTCAACAAAAACCCGCAGCTGCTGCTGGAACTCATCGGAAAAGAAAAACCAGATGTGATTACCGTTGCAGAATTAAACGATACCTTTGCGGAAAGTTTAAAAACACTCTTAGAAGACTACCCACATCAATCACTGCATCCCCATACAAACACGGCCCGTGGGCTGGCTGTTTTATCCAAGCTGCCGATGGAGGGAGATGAAATCGTTACGTTCTTTGATGCACGTATTCCGGCGCAACGGTTCGATATTATTTTCAACGATACCCGCATACATTTCTTGTCGATGCATCCCTTTACACCGCTTGCAAATATCGCCTCGCGCGATGGTGATCTGCGCGTGGCAGCCGAGCAATACGCCGAAAACCCGCCCGCACATTTCATCGTGACCGGTGATTTTAATGCAACACCCTGGAGCCCCTCTTTTAAAGGGTTTACGCGCAGCTTAACCCTGAAACCCGCGCGGCACAGGCACGGCATTTTGCCGAGCTGGCCCAGCTTTTTTCCAGCACTTTTCCGCATCCCGATTGACCATGTTTTGGTCAGCCAGCGCTTGGCAGTTGTTGATTATAAACTGGGGGCCAGCGTCGGATCAGATCACCTGCCGACGACTGCGGTTATTGCGCTGAAAGCGGATTAAGCAGGCGTGTCATCTGCGACAGGCTTTGCACCCTCTATGCGCGGCCAACGGGTATGGGCAAATACCCAAACCAGAATGACCGATAAAAACGGCAATGGCACGATCAGCAACAAAGCCCAATACGGGCTGCGGCCTGTGCGACCCACAACGATCGCGCCAAAAACTAGAATGGCGCAAAGGCAAATACCCTGCAGCAGATATTGGCCCCAAAAGGGTACGCTTGCCCACAGACTGTTGGAAAATTCGATCATGCCTGCACCGCCTTTTTAGGTGCTTTGGCAGGCGCTGTCGGCCAGCGGTTACATGCCAGTACACCCAGCACAATCACCACACCAAACCACGGCACCAGCAAGAAGGCTGTCGCAAAAGGCTTCAACCCCGCGCGGATAAAAATACGCGCAACAGGGATTATCGCCAAAAATGCAGAGAGGTAATATTTTACCAAGGGTTCAGCCCAAAGGCTTTGCAATGTATCCATTCTCTTATCTTCCTTTTGCGCTTGCCGGAATTTCGTGTAGCAGCCAGACCAGCAAGGTCAGTAAAACCAAAGCGCCGCCCTGATGCATCGCGGCAGGCACGATATTAACATGCGACAACAGCGTGACAATACCAAGACCTGCTTGCAAACACACCATAACAGCGGCGGCTGTAAACAAATGATTGACCCGATCCGGCCCGTTAAAACCACGGCTGCGCGCCCAGATAAACAAAACCTTGAAAGCCGTCAATACGGCCAGAATACGGTGCGTAAACTGCACAGTGGCAGGTTCTTCAATAAACGCGCGCCAGACGGGTTTATGTTGCAGCATTTCGGGCGGAAACCAATGCGCATCCATTTTGGGGAAGGTATTGTAAATCAGCCCCGCATCAAGCCCTGCCACAAAAGCCCCCCAGACCATGGTGAGTGTCGCCAGTGCCAAAGCGCCCTTGATCATGCCGCGCATGCCAGACAGCCTGCCCGCATCCGGTGCGGGCCGCAGGCTGAAGCGCAGGCCCATCACAAACAAACAGGCATAAATCAAAAACGCCAGCATCAGGTGTGCGGCCAAACGGTAATGGCTGACGGCGGGCATATCAACCAGCCCGCTTTTTACCATGTACCAGCCCATGGCCCCTTGCAGCCCGCCCAACACCAAAATACCCAGCATGGCAGGCTTCGCCACAGGCGGAATTTTGCCACGCAGCCAAAACACCAAAAGCGGCAACGCATAAATAAGACCAATCAATCGGCCCCAGAAACGGTGGATCCATTCCCAAAAGTAAATCTTTTTGAATTCGGGCAGCGTCATGCCCTTGTTGATTTTTTTGTACTGTGGCGTTTCTTGATAACGGTCGAATTCTTTTTTCCAATCCGTCGCAGATAACGGCGGTACAGCGCCGATCACAGGTTCCCACCTTGCCATCGACAGGCCAGATTCGGTCAGGCGCGTGATGGCACCAATCAAGGCCATCAAAAAAACCGCCAACGCACAGGCAAAAAGCCAATACGCGACGCCGTTACCGATTTCTTTTTCTGCGCGCACTGTCATAGACTTAAAAACATCCGGATAGATACGATGAGCAAAACAATCGCAAATACACGGCGCAACATCCGGCGCGGCATATTATGGGACACTTTCACACCCAAGGGTGCCAGCAACATGGACGACGGCAAAATCATGGCAACCGTCAATAAATTCACATAGCCAATCGACCACGGCGGCAAATTTTCACCATAGAGCAGCCCTGTCACCATATAAGTGAGAATGCCGGGCAGCGCGACGGCAATGCCCAATGTGGCCCCCGTGCCCACGGCACGTTGAATGGGAAGCCCCACGTAATTCATCATCGGCACAGTTAAAATCGCGCCCCCCATCCCCACCATGGCAGAGACGAGCCCGATCAACCCGCAAATGCCCTTTTGCACGGTCATGGTTAAAAAGCGTAAGGGTTTTGCCTCAGTGCGTTCCCGCGCAAAGATCATATAAAAAGCGATACAGAGCGTCATGCCCGCAAAAATTTCTTTCAAGACCACGCTTTTAACGCTGGAGGCCAACATGGCGCCGACGATCACGCCGCATACCATGGGAATGCCCCATGCCTTGACGATCGTCAAATCCACCGCGCCACGGCGATAATGCCCGAAGGCAGAGGTAGAGCCTGTCGCCAAAACAACCGCCAAAG
>JBGTNC010000212.1:0-2615 GCA_041743265.1 Alphaproteobacteria bacterium
ACGCCGTAACCGCCCGCCGTGATCCAGTCCCATCTGGCTTCTTCAAACAACGTCAGGTAGGCGGCATTGTTCATGTGCCCCAGACTGTCGATATGGGTTTCGCGGACGAGGACATCGTAATGATACATGGCGCAGGGCTCCGGCAGGTTGGGGCGGTATAACCATTGACATAGGGGCTGTCCGTGCGGATGTCAAAAGAAGATAATAAGGTTATGAAAAAATAATCCGCTTCTGCCACGGCGCAGCTCTCATCGCGCGTATTCGGCAAAGAGGGACAGGGATTAGATGTTGCGTCACAACAGGCATTAGTGTTTCTATAAGCGCGGATACAGGGATTCACTCTGGCAGGATTCACCTTAAACCCCTTTTAAAAAGCATTTTTTGTCGTATGTCTTACAAACGCAATCGCAAAACCAAAATTGTCGCCACGCTTGGCCCCGCATCGTCCACACATGAGATGATCAAGAAGTTGTTCGAGGCTGGCGCGGATGTTTTCCGTCTTAATTTCAGCCATGGCACCCATGCTGATCATCAAGAACGTGTGCAGATGATCCGCGCTGTTGAAAAAGAAGTCGGTCGCCCCATCGGTATCTTTGCCGATTTGCAGGGCCCGAAGCTGCGTCTGGGCGCATTCAAAGACGGCGGCATCGATATTGAAAAAGGGATGCGCTTCACCCTCGACAGCAATCCTGCACCGGGCACACAACAACGCGTGTGCATGCCACACCCCGAAGTATTGGAAGTGTTGGAAGTCGGCACAGATATTTTGCTCGATGACGGCAAGGTGCATTTGCATGTGATTAAAAAGGGCGCTGACTTTGTTGAAACCGAAGTGGTCGCAGGCAAACGCCTGTCGGACCGCAAGGGCGTGAACTTGCCCAACGTTTTGCTGAAGGCCTCCGTGCTGACACCAAAAGATCGTAAAGATCTGGAAGCTGCCATTGCCATGGGCGTGGAATGGATTGCCCTGTCATTCGTGCAGCGCCCCGATGACGTGGCCGAAGCGCGTAAATTGATTGATGGCCGCGCCAAGTGATTGTGAAGCTGGAAAAGCCTTCCGCTATTGAATTTCTGGAACCGATTATTGATCTGGCCGATGCTGTTATGTTGGCGCGTGGTGATCTGGGCGTTGAAATTCCGGCGGAAAAAGTACCGGCTGTGCAAAAGCGCGTGGTGCGTGCGGCACGTCATGCAGGCCGCCCCGTGATTATTGCGACACAGATGCTGGAATCCATGATTTCTTCTCCGCGCCCCACGCGGGCCGAGGCCTCTGACGTAGCGACCGCCATTTACGATGGTACCGATGCTGTGATGCTTTCTGCGGAAACCGCATCGGGTGATTATCCGCTCGAAGCCGTCTCCATCATGGATCGCATCGCTGAAGATGTGGAAAAAGATGAGCTGTACCGCAAAATCATGGACGCAGAGCATCCCGATCCGGATAACACACCGTCTGATGCGATTACAGCGGCGGCATCTAATGTTGCCACCACCATTGGGGCAGCGGCGATTGTGAATTACACCACGTCCGGCTCCACCGCGCTGCGCACCGCACGGGAACGCCCGACGGTGCCGATTTTGTGCCTGACTTCCAGCCTTGCCGTCGCGCGGCGGTTGCAGATGTGCTACGGCGTGTATCCTGTGCATACCGAAGACGTTGATAACTTCGGCGATATGGTGAAAAAAGCCGTGCGCGTGGCCGAAGAACACGACATTGCCAAAAAATCCCAGCGTGTGGTGATTACGGCGGGTGTGCCTTTCGGTACCCCCGGTGCCACGAATATCTTGCGCATTGCATGGGTTGAGTAAATTCAAGATTAGGTATTTCTGGGCGGATGATAAAAACGATGCGCATATTCATGAAACGCGAGACGGCGCTGCTTGCCCGATTTTTACTGTCCCTCTGCGCCGGGATTTTTCTTTTGTCATCTCCTGCACAAGCACAGTCGGGCGGGGTATCTGCCCTGCAAGCCATGGATGCCGCCAAAATCCGCGCGGAAAAATGGGCCGAAAAAGCGCTGACCGAGACGCTTACCTTTACAGGTCTGACGGCGGCAGATGTACTGGCGCAAAGCCGCGATAAATTTTCCGATGCAGGGTGGCGCGATATTTCCGGTTTTTTACAAGGCGCAGATGTGCTGGAAGACGTCACAGGCAAGCGTCTGGATATCAGCGCTGAAAGGATTGAAGATCCGGCCCTTGTGATTGATGCCAAAGACGCAGACGGCAATTATTACTGGGAAGTGGATCTGCCGTTGCGATTGGAAATTAAATCCGAAGCAGGCCGCGTGATGCGCAAATATATTTTCTCCGTACATATCCGGCAAAAAGACAGCGCGGTCGTGATAGACCAAGTCAAAGCCAGCAAGGTGCAATCATGAAGCGGCGTTTGATCGCAGCGACCATTGCGCTGGCACTGGCAACCGCCGGCGGTTTTGCCTATGCGCTGACGGAAACGTCTGTGCCTGTGACAGCGACACCCAAAAAGAATACCTGCAAAGAACAAGTACACCTGCCCAACCATTGGGTCATCAGCTTTGCGCAAAAAACGCTTGAGGCAACTTTTGCACGCGCAGGGCAGGCGCCATTTGCAACTGCCGCTGCCATTGCAGGCC
>JBGTNC010000213.1:0-5164 GCA_041743265.1 Alphaproteobacteria bacterium
CTGAAATATTGAATGAATTTTTCAGGGTCTATCTCCCGTGTGTCCGTCAAGTTAATAGCGTCGGAATGTGACGCCTTGTTGACATACCTATCGAAAGCCTTAAGTGCAGAGTCATTGCTGTTCGTGGCCAGCTCTTTCATGGCTTGAGCAAATGTATCCCTTTTTCTAATAAAGGAAAAATAATGTTCCAATATGTTCCGCATGGCGTTGGGCAGCATAACGGAAGAGAGCTTACCTTCTTTCACATCCTTGATGACCTGCCAGTAGCACTGATAGTTATTCTTTATCTCTTCCACTTTCAGGTCTGTGATTCGAGTATGTCGGTATTTGGTTACGCGAAAATGCCTGACGTCTTCCCCTTTCACGCGGTTCGCGTATTGTAGCTCATGGAGGAAGTATAAGTGGTGCGTCAGGATCAGGATTTGTTGATACTCTGTATTCGGCTGAAGAAATAGGCCTTTAATCAAAGTCGCAACATCAAACACGAGATTGAAAGAGAGGCTGGAAATTGGATCATCGATCACTATAATGCGGTTTCCAGCGTGGCCGTCCTTGTCCACATTATCTACGCCGAGGCACATTTCTACGAAGTACAAAAAACTGATGAGGGTCTTTTCTCCTTCGCTCAGCTTCTTAAATGTATTGTTCATCGCCTCCCGCTCATCGTGCACGATTTTATAAAAATGAGCATTCTTCTCTTGCATCGCTGCAATTTTTTGTATTTTGAAGCCTTCCAGCCCAAAGCTCTCTAACCGTGTATTAATACGATTTACTGCCGTATCGACGTTTTTGGTGCGCGCTTGATTTGCTAAAATAATGGCGTTTTGAGCATCAATCTGCTTTTGCACACCGTCAGCCCCGGCTTTAGCATCCGCAACCTTTTTCTGCCGCTTGACACTTCCTTGCTGAAATAGCGTAACCTCGGTGTCGAATTTTTTTCGCAAGAGCTGCCAGAATTTGGCTTTAATATCCGTGATGGCTTGCGCTCTGTTATCGATTTTCTGATTGAAAGCTCTGATCTGCTGGTTTTCAGCTTCTACCAGGCGATCAATTTCTTGGATGGTGAGCAGTGTCGGGGTTAACTCTACCGGCAGGCTAGCCTCTTTGAGCTTTTTCTCGATCAAGGAAACATTTTCTTTTAGACTGGTTTCAAGGCGCTGAACTAATATGGCCAAGTCCGAGTTTTTGGATAGAGCCGAGACACTCTTATAATGGTCAAGTTTGGCCTGCAGGATTTCCCTGTTCTCCGTGTACGTTCTTTTTATCCTGTCCAGTTCATTCCGCTTTGCCTGATATATTGTGTCGATATGCGCTTTAATCTTCTGTTTCAGATCATTATCCATGCCGCGTTTGCAAAATGGGCAATCATCCGTATGGTCTATATAGTCAGTAATCCCTTGGCTCACCCAATCCGCATGATTGAGTTTAGCGATCAGATCGGACAGATAGCTGTCTTTTGAGCCAACAATCTGCTCTTTGAGGATAGGGTCGTTTTCCAGTGTAGTGAGATTGTTGGACAGAACAGGATGAGTGTTTTTCTTCTGAACGTCAGCGGCGCTCAGTTCCTCAAGTTCAGAGCGGATGTTGTTAAACTCCGTCGGGATCTCGTCAGGTTCAATTTCACTAGGCTTGCTTTCCAATATTTTACTCGTGAAGGCAGTCTTGGGAGTAAGAAAGCCTTTCATGCAAATATCTTTGAAAACCGGAGAGCGTTCTTGGACCTTTTTGTCTTCCCAGACTGCGTCCGTGAGAGTGTTTTTCGCTCCGTCTTCTGCTTCGATAAGCTGAGTAGCTTGATTCAGAAAGGACTGTTTTTGCGCATCAAGCATATTGATAGCTGCGCGGGCGTCCTCAATAGCCTTCAGTGCCTGCGTGTTACTTTTATCGAGACTGAATATCCCTTTTTGTTGGTCAGCAACAAGGAAGTTTTCCTCAATGAAGTCTTGATTATAAACGAGGATTTCTGGCGGCTGGTTAAGTTGCGTCATAGTTAGCGAGCATTGCGAGAAAGTCGCTGGCGACGTGTGGTGGCTTGCGAGGTACTGAGTCAGGGTAGTTTTGCCGGTTCCATTCAAGCCATAGAACAGGTTGAATTTCTTCAGCCCGCCGATAAGGACAGGTTGTTTATAACTGGCTACACCGTTCATGATGATTTCTTTGATCATGCCACGCCCATGCTTTGATTACGTAATATTTTAATTTGGAGCAGTTATATTATGGGCTTACGCTTGCTTTGTACAGGCTCGGTTTATTCATACGGACTGCCAGCTCGGCCTCCAGAGAGATACCCTCATTCCCGCCCTAATTCTCCCGCGTCTCAGTAGTCCGCATAAAAACAGATGCCGAAAAACCCCGCCAAAAGCGGGCTTTTCGCGCTTAAATCTCAAAAAGCCAGAAAACAGAAGAAAAAATGGTGGAGGAGGTAGGATTTGAACCTACGTACTCGTAAGAGGGCAGATTTACAGTCTGCTGCCATTGACCGCTCGGCCACTCCTCCACATCAGCAATTTGCTGTACTGGCTTTGAAATAGACGATTTTTACGTCAAAAGCCAATATATTTCTTTCTCAGACTCGGGAATTAAGTTAAATTGCCCGAAACATCTAAAGAAAGAATAAAAGCTTATGTCACAAAATGAAGGCAAGTTCCAGTCCAAATCTAAAAAATTTGGTGCAAAACCTGGCAGTAAATCAGGCGGCAAATTTGCTGGCGCAAAAGGTAAACCCGGCGGCAGATCCGGCAAACCAGGCGGTTTTGGTAAGCGTTTTGAAGGGGATAGACCTCCCCGTCGCGACGGTGAAGGCGGCGAATATCGCGCCAAGAAGCCTTTTGGTGACCGTAAACCACGCGCAGAAGGTGAATACAAACCACGCCGCGCTGAGGGCGAATATCGTCCCCGCCGCGAAGATGGCGCAGGCCGTCCGCCGCGCCGCGAAGGTGAATATCGCCCCCGCCGTGAAGGCGATAGCGAAGGTTACCGCGCGAAAAAGCCCTTTGGTGACCGTCCACCGCGCCGTGATGGCGAATATAAGCCCCGTCGTGAGGGTGGCGATCGTCCGCCCCGCCGTGACGGTGAATACCGCCCGCGCCGTGAAGAAGGTGAATTCCGTCCCCGCCGTGAAGGCGGCGAGTACAAACCACGCCGCGAAGGCGGCGAATACAAGCCCCGTCGCGAAGGTGGAGACCGTCCACCCCGCCGTGATGGTGAGTATAAACCGCGCCGTGAGGGTGGCGAATTCCGCCCCCGTCGTGAAGAAGGTGAATACAAACCCCGCCGCGATAGTGGTGACCGTCGTCCGCCCCGTGGTGATGATGACCGCAAACCCCGCCGCAGCTTTGAAGACCGTGGCCCCAGTGCCGCACGCTATGGCGAAGATAAGCGTGACCGCAAATTCGGTGACCGTAAAACCGGCTACAAAAAACCGGGTGGCCGTGGCGCATATGAGCCAAAACGCTTTGATGAACGTGGCGATAATTTTGATGCCGCACCTTTCGAGGCATCCGATGATACACGCCGCAAGTTGAAGTCCGACCGTCCGGGCTTTGGCGCTCCCTCACCGCTGTTTTTGTATGGCCACCATGCCGTACGCGCAGCCTTGACGAATGCCGATCGTAAAATCACCCGCATCATCGCAACCGAATCAGGTTTCGAGAACATCCGCGCCGCTTATGATGAAGCTATCGCGGCAGGTCTCACCCTGCCAGAAGCCATCATTGCCGAGAAAGAAGACATTGACCGTCTGCTGCCGCGCGATGCTGTGCATCAAGATGTCATGCTGGATGTAGAACCGCTGGAAGATGTATTCTTGCAAGATCTGCTGATTTCTTCCGCCGAAAACGCGAAAGTGATTATTCTGGATCAAGTGACAGACCCGCATAACGTGGGTGCCATCTTGCGCTCCGCTGCTTTCTTTGGCGCGGCTGCCGTGATTGTACAAAAACTGCATGCACCAGAAATTACAGGCACGCTTGCCAAAGCAGCCTCCGGCGCGGTGGAACATGTGCCGCTGGTACGCGAAGTCAACCTGAGCCGCGCGATTGAGCAGCTGAAGGAAGCCTACTTTACCTGTATCGGCCTGGATGAACGCGGCAAACTGACCATGGCGCAAGCCAGCAAACAGGTCGGCAAAAACCGTGTCGCCATCGTTATGGGCGCTGAAGGTGATGGCCTGCGTCGTCTGGTTGCTGAAAAATGCGACATGCTGGCACAATTGCCAACAGACGGCCCGCTGGAAAGCCTGAACGTTTCCAACGCATCCGCCATTGCCATGTATGAACTGTGCCGCGAGACCGATGCCGAATAATGCGCCAAAGATCGAAGGCACATTCATTCACCTGATCGGCTACCCCGGTACAGGCAAATACACGATTGCGCAGCAAATTAAAGAACGGTTAGATTGCCGGATTGTTGATAACCATCTCGTCAACAATCCGGTTTTCATCGCGGCGCGGATTGACGGTAAAACCGCCCTGCCCCCGCAGGTCTGGGAAAACACCCGTAAAATCTGGCGCATTGTGCTGGACAGTATCCGCGATATGTCGCCCGCACATTTCAACTTCTTGTTTACCAACGCCTTGTTTGAAACAGATCCGAATGACCATGCCCGTTTTCGCGAAATCCGCGATTTTGTGACTGCACGCGGCAGCGTTTATATTCCCGTCCGGCTGGAAATCGCCGATGTGGATGAACACCGCAAACGCGTCACCGCTGAAGGCCGCAACGAACGGTTCAAGGCGACAGACCCGGCAGGGCCGGAGCGTTTTCGCACACGCGGGCCGATTCTCTCCATCGATCACCCCAATGTGCTGACGCTGGATGTCACAAGCCTTTCCGCAGAAAATGCGGCACTGGCTATTCTGGCCCATGCGGGAAAGTGTCAGAAATCAGATACATAAAATGCAATGTATAAAATTGTATTCAAATACTGTTGAAATTGCTTGTTTAATTTAAATTTTATTCACCATGCTCTGGTATGCTTAAAATGTACAAACAGGCAGGTTATTCAAGATGTACGAGCATATAACACCGCCACAACACCATCATCAAAAAGACTTTCTGCTCAGATCCCTGCTGGGCAGCGTGCTGATTGGTATTCCCAGTTTGTTTGTCGTTATCTACATGCTGAAGAGCACACCGGTGATGCAGGCCCCTTCGCTTGCGTCAT
>JBGTNC010000214.1:0-3984 GCA_041743265.1 Alphaproteobacteria bacterium
GCATCCACCTTCCCCTTTCAACAGGCCCGAAGGTAGCAAAAACTTCAAAATGAGATATTCAACCCCGCTAACTGAAACATCAGGGCGGGGTTTTTATTTGCGCGGGTTTTTAAGGCCCGCTTGTACTCAGCCCCACAAACAACACTGCCAGATACACCCATAAATTTTATGGTGAATGTCTTGACATTACTAAGTTGAGGGCATAAAAAGACGTATATTTTCCGAAATCGTTGGCCGCGATCATTCGAAAAGTTTTACAAAAACAACACGTTTTTGTTTCTTACACACAGGAAGACCCCGCCTTTTGCGATCAAAGGGCGGGGATCTTCTCTAAATCCCCAAAATTGAAAATCATCCAAAAAACGGCGCGGATCCCGCGCAGGCCGGTTTTTGCGAATGGATATAAAAAAAGCGGAGCATTTAAGCTCCGCTTTTTTACTGTCTATAGACCAAACATCAACGGCTGTTTTTAACCACAAAAGTCGCACGTTTGGAAAACTCTTTCAGCTTGGATGCGCCGACATACGTACAAGCGGAGCGAATACCGCCCAAAATATCCTGCACAGTATGGGCAACGTCCCCCTTGTAATCGACCGTCACAACACGGCCTTCGCTGGCACGGTGTTTAGCCATGCCGCCCGCATATTTGTTCATCGCAACTTCGGATGACATGCCGTAGTACTCGATACGATTGTCATTCTCGGCCAGCGCCGCTAATTGTTCTTCCGTCAAGGTTTCGGTATGACCTGCAAACATGCCGCCCAACATCACGAAATCCGCACCCGCTGCAAAAGCCTTGGATACATCACCCGGCATTTTGCATCCGCCATCTGCGCAAATAAAACCAGAAAGACCATGCGCTGCATCTGCACATTCAATCACGGATGATAATTGCGGATAACCAATACCGGTCATAGCACGTGTCATACAGGCAGAGCCGGGGCCAATGCCCACTTTAACAATGTCAGTACCCGCTAAGATAAGTGCTTCAGTCATATCAGGCGTTGCGACGTTGCCCGCCATGATGACTTTACCTGGGTGATGTTCGCGCACACGTTTAATGAAATCGACAAAGTTCTCGGTATAGCCGTTGGCAACATCCAAACAGATTTTGTTAATGGAATTGCTGCCCAATGTATTCATGACGTCATCGAGTTTATCGATATCTTCGATACCGAATGTGACGAAGGAAAATGCGCCAGAGATATTCGCGGCTTTCAAATCATTCAGCGGAATGTGTTTGTGCAGCGCTGTAAAAATATCATGCTCCGCCAAGGCAGCGGCCATACGCACGGTGCCAACTGTATCCATGTTAGCGGCAATCACGGGCACACCCGTTACTTCAACGCCTGCGTGCGGCATTTTGAAGGTGCGTTTTAATTCAACTTCCGACCGCGATTTCAAGCGGGAGCGTTTGGGGCGGATCAGAACGTCTTCAAAGTCGAGTTTCGGTTCGGTTTCGATTCTCATCTGGTTTGTCTCCGGTCAGGTCAAATGGACACGCAAAAACGCAACCGTCAGACAGGTCATTCTGTCTTCGGGCAATGTGAAACCGTATATGTTCGGAGGTTTCGATTTTTATTATGCCGTTTCGGGCCAAGGGGCAAGGATTGAAAATCCTGTATGTTTTACAGTGTTTTATAACCAACCGTTTGACATAAACGATAGGCATGGTAAACAAGATTAAATAAAAGCAAAAACAACACCGACGGATTCTCCAAAAATGCAAAAAACAGAAATCGATTTAAGCGTTCTTTTTGAACGCTTTATGGGCCAGCCTGTGGTGCTGGAGCAAGATATTGTCCCAATCGCGGGTATGAAAGCGTATCAAGCGCCCTTAAATCAAAACCCCGCCCTTGCCGAAATGGAACAGCTGGCGGCAGATCACGGTCTGCGCTTTAAGGTTTGGACGCCAAACACGCCTGCAAAAACAGAATCTCACGCAAACCGCGTGAACGTTAGCATGAGACAAAACAAAGCAAACGGCGGCCGTTGGGAAATCACGGGCGTTACAAATGATTCAGGCTTTCCCAAAATGACCTTATTTGAAAAAGATTTTCTACCAAATAGAACAAAAATTATTTCGAATGCAGAGCCGGAAAAACAAGATATCCGAATCATGAAGCCGCTGCGTCTTAAGAAACCGTCTCTTTGAAAGCGACTTTTATTTTCCGATACAAAAATCGCGGAAAATTTTATCCAACAATTCTTCAACATGCACACGGCCTGTAATACGGCCAAGGGCGCGCAGAGCCAGGCGCATATCTTCTGCTGCCAGTTCCGGCAAAGGTGCTTGCAAGGCGCGGGTAAAGGCGATGCTGGCGTCTTCCAAAGCTGCGCGGTGACGTTGTCGTGTCAAAACAGGGCCAGCACGATCACCTGATAACATATCACGCGTTTTATGCGTCAAGACTTTCAGAAAATCTTCCATGCCCTGCCCAGAGATAACAGAGACAGGATAGCCATCGACCGGCAATTGAATGCCTTGGTCTGCTTTTGTCAAAACAGTAATCGTGTGATGATCTACCATTTCAAGCGTTGCTTTATCGGCCTTTTCCAGTGTGCCGTCAAACAATGCAATTTTTAAATCGGCGCGTGCCGCCAGTGCATGCGCGCGGCGAATACCTTCGGCCTCAATACCATGTTCGGTTTCGCGCAAGCCTGCTGTATCTGCCAAAATAACAGGGTAGCCGCCCAGATCCAAATGGACTTCAATCACATCACGCGTGGTGCCCGCTTCTTCGGATACAATTGCCGCATCGCGCGCGGCAAGCGCGTTCAACAGGCTGGATTTCCCCGCATTGGGCGCACCGATGATGGCAATCAAAACACCACTGCGCAGCATTTCACCGCGTCTAGCGTCATTCAAATGTGCGTCGATTTCACTTTTTAATGTTTGGATTTTTTGTGTCAGCCCGTCTGCGATACCTTGCGGCAAATCATCTTCGGGGAATTCAATTTCGGCTTCTTGATGTGCCAGCATCCCAGATAGTGTATCCGTCCACCCTTGATAAAGTCTTGCAAGGCTGCCACCCAATTGATCCAAGGCTTGTAAGCGTTGTGCTTCGGTTTCGGCGGCAATCAAATCGGCAACGGCTTCAGCCTCTGTCAAATCAAGCTTGCCGTTTTCAAACGCACGGCGGGTAAATTCGCCGGGGTCTGCCATGCGGCTATTGTCCATTTTTGCCAAGGCTTGCAGCATACCGTCCACCACAGACTTGCCGCCGTGTACGTGGTATTCCACAACGTCTTCGCCGGTAAAGCTGGCGGGGGATTTAAAGTAAATAGCGAGAGCGCGGTCCAGCAATGCGCCGGATTGCGTGTCTTTTAACACCACGTAATGCGCTTTGCGCGGCACAATTTTTTTAAGGCGTGACAGGGCGGCAAAGCCCTTCAGCGCTGCAGGGCCCGATACCCGCACCACCGTCACCCCAGCACGCATGGTGCCGGAGGCAGGAGCAAAAATTGTAGGCTTGTCCGACATCGGCCTTAACAGCTACTGCAATCCGGCAATTCGGCCGGTTTTTGTTCTGCGCGTAGCTCTTTTTGGTCATTGCTAAGTTGCAAACGAGTGACGATTTCACCGTTTTTCAGGTGTTTTTCGACAATTTCATCAACATCGTCACGGCTTTGCACGCTGTACCACGTACCTTCAGGGTAAATCACCAAAACAGCGCCCAATTCACAGCGGTCCAGACAGCCCGCTGCGTTTACGCGGATGCCTTCAACGCCTTCTTCCTTCGCACGGGATTTAAGGTAGTTGCGCAAATCCACGCCACCCCGTTCCTTGCAGCAGCCACGCGGGTGGCCGGCCGGGCGTTCGTTGCCGCAGCAAAAAATATGGCGTTCGTAGAAGCTCATCGGGATACCGTCCAGGCTGGTTGGGAAAGTATTAGGGCCATTATATAGACGACAGCTTCGCCGCGCGCATCCACCCGAGAGTCCGATATCCCCTCTGATACCATGTCCTCCATGACAGATCCC
>JBGTNC010000215.1:0-3240 GCA_041743265.1 Alphaproteobacteria bacterium
AGAAAAGCGCAGACGCCGCCGACAAGCGCGGAAACCCAGATGGCTTTTTGCATGTAGCCGTAAGAGAACGGCTCGGTCATGTGTTGAAGAAGATCCATCATGAAGGATCTTCTTCCGTGCGAATAATTTTTTGACCGCCGCGTGTACCATAGAGCACCAACGGGCGTTCATCATCGGTGAGTACCGTGACGCTACGTGCATCTTCATCATCGTGCAGGTCTTGCCCCGCCAGCTGTAAGTGCCGCAACATGCCGCCAAAGGCCTTGATCAGATTTTTTTCAGTGAAGGTTTTTTCAACCGTGCCTGCCGCGACAACCGTGCGGTTGATCAAGACAACATCGTCGCAAAAGCTGGGTATGCTGCCCAGATTGTGCGTGGAAACAAGGATCAGACGTCCTTCCGCCGCAAGGCTTTTGAAAAGCGTGACAAGGGATGCTTCTGTTTTAATATCAACACCTGTAAAAGGCTCATCCAATAAAATAATCGTGCCGCCCTGTGCCAAAGCACGGGCCACAAAAACGCGTTTTTTTTGGCCGCCGCTCAATTCGCCAATCTGGCGTTTGCGAAAATCTTGCATATCTACACGGGCAAGGGCTTCTGCAACTGCTGCCTTGTCAGCGGCGGCAGGCCTGCGCATAAATCCCATTTTGCCGTATCTGCCCATCATCACAACGTCTTCGACGAGTACGGGGAAATGCCAATCGACTTCTTCCGTCTGTGGTACATAGGCGATCAGGTTACGGCGCAAGGCGTCGGCCACACTGCCTTGATCAATTTCGATATGGCCTTGGGTGGGGGTGACAAACCCCATCATGCTTTTGAAGAGCGTGGATTTGCCGGCGCCATTGACGCCGACCAACCCGCAAATGCGGCCCGGCCGCAGGGCAAAACTGACATTTTCGAGCGCGGTATGCCCGTTGGCATAGGTCACGCTGATGTCATTCACGCGGATGAGGGCTTTGGCTGTCATTGTTGGTGGCCTTTGGTGTTGTTTTTAAAACCGTCGGAAATTGTTTGTGTTGTTACGCGTAGAAGATCGATGTAACTGGGCACAGGCCCATCGGCTTCGCTCAGTGAATCCACATAGAGTACGCCGCCATATGCCGCGCCAGTTTCTTGTGCGACTTGCTCGGCAGGTCTTGCGGATACAGTGCTTTCACTGAAAACAACCGGAATTTTTTGTGCGCGCACGGTGTCAATCACTTTACGCACTTGCTGTGGCGTGCCTTGTTGATCGGCGTTGATGGGCCAGAGATATACCTCTTTCAGACCCATATCCTGTGCCAGATAACTGAAGGCGCCTTCGCTGGTCACCAGATAGCGCTGGTGTTCGGGAATATTTTCAAGTGCGCTGCCCAAGTTCATTTGCAGCGCATCTATCTGTGCGGCATAGGCTGTAGCATTGGCTTTATATATGTCGCTATTTGCAGGGTCTGCTTCGGAGAAGGCCTTTTGAATATTGTCGATATAGATGTGCGCATTGCTGGTAGACATCCATGCATGCGGGTTGGGTTTGCCGCTATAGGGCCCTTCGTAAATTGACAGCGGTTTGATACCTTCAGAGACAACGATGCTTTTAACGTCTTTGATATCTTGCAAGAACCGCTCGAACCAGCGTTCCAGATTAAGTCCGTTCCATAAAATAAGATCAGCGTCTTGCGCACGCACGATGTCTTTGGGCGTGGGTTGATAATCGTGAATTTCAGCGCCGGGCTTGGTGATGGATTCAACAATCGCCGCATCCCCCGCCACCTGTCTTGCAATATCGGCAATGACGGTAAAGGTGGTAATGACTTTTAGTTTTTTATTTTCCGCCGCCTTTATGTCGGATGGGGGCAAGGTGGAAAAAACGATGCCAGCCAAGAGTAGGCTTACAATAAAAAACAGCGGTAAAATACGGCGTGTCACGTCAGACTCCTTGAAGGGGAAGGGTGGTGTGGGCTGATTCTTAAAAGTTTAGCCCTTATTTCAAATTTTAGCACAGGCTAAACTTTGCGGCAAGCAGCGGGCAGACGTCAAATAACCCTTTAAAAAATCAGGGTTTTATAGCAAGCTTGCGGAGCATTATGCATGGAGGCATTTCGGAAAACATGGTTAGCGTTTATCAGCTAAAAGAAAAGTTTCAGGCGCATCTGCGCCCGCTGGTGCAGCAATGTGCCGCCAAAGGTATCACCGCCAATCAGGTGACGCTGGCAGCTTGTGCTTTGTCTATTATGTATGGCGGCTTGATGGCGGTTTTTTATAACAACCACTGGCCATGGCTTTTGCTACCGCTGGTGATGTTTGTGCGCATGGCGATGAATGCTGTCGATGGCATGTTGGCGCGCGAACATCATATGAAGTCATCTTTGGGCGCGATCTTGAACGAGCTTGGAGATGTGGTGTCCGATACTGCGCTTTATATGCCGTTTGCTTTTCTGGTGCCGGATACGGCCTGGTTGATTGTCTTGGTATTGGTGCTGGCGGTCATTAGTGAAATGGCAGGCGTTGTTGCCATACAAATTGGCGCCAGCCGCCGTTACGATGGCCCTATGGGTAAAAGCGACCGGGCCTTTGTTTTTGGCAGCACGGGCTTTTTGATTGGGATCGGTGTCTTGGGGCCTGCTGGCATGTTGTTTGTTTTTGCCGTGGTGGGCTTGTTGCTCTGCCTGACGATTTGGAACCGTTGCCGCAAGGCTTTGCAAGAAGTGGCCACACATGGGGCATAACAGCACAACACTTTATTATGCTTTGGGCGGGTTGTGGGCCGTATTGGTGCTGGCAAGCATTTTGGTTTTCGCCTTTTCCCGCATTAAAAAAGAGCGTGACCATACCGAGTTGATACAGCGCACGCAAAGCTGGTGGATCATGATCGGCGCTTTTTCTGTAGCGCTGGTGGCGGAACCTGCATGGTCGCTGGTTTTTCTGGGCTTCATCAGTTTTTTAGCCTTAAAAGAATTTTTTTCACAAATACCGACACGGCGTGCAGATCGTCGGGTCTTGTTCTGGGCGTATTTATCAATCCCTGTGCAATATTACTGGGCAGGTATTGAATGGTATGGAATGTTTATCATTTTCATTCCTGTTTATATGTTTCTGTTCGTGGCCTTCCGTATGATTATTGCCCAGCATACCGAGGGCTTTCTAAAATCGGCCGCCACCATTCACTGGGGGTTGATGACTTGCGTATTCTCCCTCAGCCATATGGGTTTTTTACTGATGCTGCCAGAAGTCCGCACGATTGGCGGGCCCGGCGGCGCG
>JBGTNC010000216.1:0-3016 GCA_041743265.1 Alphaproteobacteria bacterium
CGGATCTGGTGTCATTGCCAAATACGATAACGGCAACGGTTTTAAAAGCGGCGTGCTGATCGGGCTTTTGATCGGTTTTGTCTGGACGCCTTGCGCAGGGCCCCTTATGGCAGCGGCCCTTGTACAAGTTGTGCAAGCAGAAACAGACCTTCATGCCGTGTTCATTACACTGATGTTTGTTACAGGTGCCGGTATCCCCATGCTCATCCTGTCGCTGTTTGGACGTAGGTTGGCGGGGCATTTGGGACAGGTCAAAAAGCACGCAGATACTTTACGGCGCATATTGGGCAGCGTGATTATCTTGATGGCTGTGCTGATCTGGTCAGGCGCAGATATTGCCCTGTTAAGCCAACCACCCGGCAGCACAACACGCTTTGATCTAGCCGCCATAGAACTGCAAGAGCCGCTAGAAGCGCCTTATGCGGCACCTGAAATTAAAGGCATCGCCCAATGGTTTAACGGCGGGCCCGTCAACCTTGCCGACCTGCAGGGCAAGGTGGTGCTGATTGATTTTTGGACCTATTCCTGCATCAACTGTGTGCGTACCCTACCCTATGTCACCGCGTGGGAGCGTAGATACCGTAACGACGGCCTTGTTGTCATCGGCATTCACACACCCGAATTCCCTTTCGAGAAAAAGCCCGAAAATGTGCAAGCCGCCATTGAAAAACACGGTATTGAATACACAGCCGGCATGGATAACGACTGGCAAACATGGCGCAGCTTTGACAATCATTACTGGCCCGCCCATTACCTGATCGACAAGCAAGGCCGCGTTGTTTATACGCATTTCGGTGAGGGCGGTTATGCACGCATGGAAAACAATATCCGCTATTTGCTAGGAATCCACGATGCTGTCCCGGGTGCGGAAATTGGTGCCAATACCAGCGCCGCCGCCGGACAATCCCCCGAAACCTATCTGGGCTATCACCGCGCGGCAAACTTTTTGCCGACAGGCGGTATCGTTCCGGATGAAGAAACTATCTACCAAGCGGCCGCTTTACCCTTGCACCACTGGTGTTTAAACGGTGACTGGATCGTGGAACGACAAAGTGCCACCGCCCTTGAATCAGGGGCCAGCCTGCAATACCACTTCCGTAGTGGGCGGGTGTTTCTGGTGATGGGCACGCTGGATGGCAATCCAATAGATGCCCGCATTTTGTTCAACGGTAAACCCGCCAGCGCGGGCGCTGCGGGCAAGGATGTCAAAAACGGCATGGTGACCGTCACGAATGAAACGCTGTATGATGTTATAGCCCTGCCCCGTGTACAAGACGCTACAGTAACGATCGAAGCGGATCGTGCCGGATTACAAGTCTACGCCTTTACCTTTGGCAAATAACTATTTCGGCTGTGGCGGTTTGTGACAGGTGCGCTTATCCGGCGTATCGTCATTGGCGGGCGTCTGGGGCGCATAGCCGGCTGTTGCGGGCGTGATTGTTTTATAATGCACCAGCGCATCAAAATGCACATGCACGGGGTCCTTATCTGCTTTGAGCAGCAGCGTTTTATCCCCGAACGATTTTTCAAGATATTTGTGGGCCACTAGTGCCTTGCGTGCATCGTTGTGATGCTGCAAATCATGCGCCGCTTCTTCGGCCAACAACGCACCGGATAAAACATCGGCCATATGATCCATCAACTGGCGTGCAAAGCGGTTGCCGTCTTCCGGATGGGCACGCAAGTATTGCAGCGCGTTATCGGCCTGTTGCAGGCCTGTTTCCAGCAATTTTTTATCCACCGCCATATTGGCCGGCAGTGCATCGGCGATTGTTTTGATTTTATCGATAAATAATTTATCGCCAGGCTCTTTGCCCGCCACCATACGCAGCAATTCCAGCGCTTGAATATTTGCAGGGCCTTCCCAGACCGTCAACACCATTGCATCACGGAACAGGCGGGCAGTCGGGAATTCTTCCGTATAACCATTACCCCCTACAATCTCGAGCGCTTTTTTGGAAGACTGCACAGCATCTTCTGCCGTGCGGTATTTCGCCAAAGCCGTTGCAAGGCGCAGCCACGGACGCTGTTTGTCATCGGCCAGCGCAGCATCAAACGTGCGCGCGGCTTCAAAGGCCAAGGCGGTGGATGATTCACTCCGCAGCATCAAATCCATCAATTCGTTTTGCACCATCGGATATTGAATGATGTTATTGCCAAAGGCTTCGCGGTGCGTGGACCAACTGGCTGCTTCCAAAAAAGCGCGTCGTGTGGCGCCTGCGGCCCCCATGGCGTTGTGGATGCGGCTGTATTCCAGTGCTTCCATCATCATCTTCAATCCATGCGGCGGCGGGGCTACTTCAATGACTTCGGCACCTTCCAAATCAATCTCACCTGTCGCAAGCCCTTTGGTACCAAGCTTATCTTTCAGGCGGCGGATGCTGTATTTATTGACGCTGCCGTCTTTCAAATGGCTGGGCACAAGATAAAGGCCGAGACCCTTGCTGCCTGCGGGCGCGCCTTCGGGCCGCGCGGTTGCGAGCGCCATGCCTGAATTCGCATTGCTGGTAAACCACTTCAGGCCGTGCAGTGTAATTTTATTGCCATCCTTCACGGCCTTGGTCGTGGTCGCGCCGACATCGGAGCCGCCGTGTAATTCTGTCGCCCACGTACCGCCCGTTTTCGTCTCTCCATCCATGCGCGTCATTTCATGCAAATACGCATCGCGCACGTCTTTGGGTGCGAATTTATCCAGCACGTAAGCCACAGCGCCTGTCATGGTGACAGGGCAATGCACGGAAATATCGGATTGCGACAACAAATAGCCCATGGTGAAGCTGAGCAGATGCGGTTCCGGATCATGATCCAAAAACGCCAAACCAATCGCGCCTTTTTTATAGGCATCCTGATGGCAGGTTTCGTAATCGCGATTAAAAATAACGTGGCTTTGCTTTTGCCCGTCTTTTGTATGGGTTTGCAGCTTGGGTGGTGCGTGGCGGTCGCTGTAAGAGGCTTGTTCATCTAAGGGGCCGCCAACAAAGGCCCCAAAATCTTCCAGCCTGTCGGCGTTGCGGGC
>JBGTNC010000217.1:0-1894 GCA_041743265.1 Alphaproteobacteria bacterium
GCGGCTGCGCTGTCAGGCTTTTGCGGCGGTGTCTTGGTATTGATAAGTTTTTTGCCAAGATCGCGCAAGGTGGTGAAAGGTGTAACAAACAGGGCTTTGGCTGCTGATAGGCCCACAACAGCCATGCCCAGTGGCACGGCAGCGCCTTCTTTTTTAAGTGCTTTGATGGTGGATTTGATGCCGACAAAGCCGACATACCCCAAAACAGCAACGCCTGTTAGGGCAAGCGGGATGCCAATGCCACCCGCAACTGCGCCAACGGCGCCAGCGCCGATCAAGCCGAGAGTGGAGGTGGCGGCCGTCATGTGCAGGCCCGTTACTGCGCCGATGCCCGCACATACATAAGTCGCGGCGGCAAAGATTTTACTGCGGCTCATATCAAGGTTAACGTCGCCCATATTCAAATCTCCTTGAAGCGTAAAATATATAAAAAATTAACGCTGCTGCGGTTTAGGTCTGTCGTAGGTGACACGCGGTGCAGGTTTATGGCCGAGGGTGACGATAACGGCGGGATTTTCTTCCGGCGTATTTTCCGCCTCGGTTTTCTTTTTATTGTCGTTCAGGTGAAATGCCTGTTGTTTTTTGGGCAGTTCATCGCGCACAGGTTTAATCGCATTGACGGGCGGCACGAACAGGTTTGTGACACGGCCAATAATGCCCGTGCCGAAAAAACCTGAAAAATCGTTCTTGAAATTCATGCTGCTGTTTTTCTGCTTATGCCGCTTTTTGCGCTTGTTTATAGGCATCGGCCTTCATCAGGCGGTCGATGGCCAGCATTTGCTCCAGAATACCTTCCAGATCATGCAGCTTCACCATGTTCGGCCCGTCAGACGGTGCGCGGTCAGGGTCTTCATGTGTTTCCATGAATACAGCAGCGCAGCCAATCGCCAGTGCAGCACGTGCGAGCGGTGGTACCATGCGGCGGTCACCGCTGGTGGCCGTACCGGCGCCGCCTGGTTGCTGAACAGAGTGGGTGGCATCGAAAACAACAGGGTGGCCTGTTTCTGCCATAATCGGCAGGGCGCGCATGTCGTTGACGAGGGTGTTGTAGCCAAAAGTCACGCCGCGTTCACACAGCATCACATTCGGGTTGCCGCTTTCGGTGATTTTGGCGGCGACGTTTTTCATGTCCCACGGTGCCAGAAACTGGCCTTTTTTAATGTTGATGATTTTGCCTGTTTTGGCAGCGGCGATCAGCAGATCTGTCTGGCGGCACAAAAAGGCCGGAATTTGCAGCACGTCTACAATCGAACCCACTTCCGCGCATTGCTCTGGCGCGTGAATGTCGGTGATGACGGGCAGGTTCATTTTTTTGCGGACTTCATCAAAAATCGGCAGGCCTTTTTCGATACCAATACCGCGACCCGCTTTGAGCGATGTGCGGTTCGCTTTATCGAAGGATGATTTGTAAATCAGTGGAATGCCAAGGCGTGTGGTGATTTCTTTCAGCTTGCCTGCCAGTTCAAACGTATGGTCTTTGCTTTCCATGGCGCAGGGGCCTGCGATCAACACGAAGGGCAGGTCGTTGCCGATGCTGAAATCGCCAAGGGTAATGTGGTGCTGGCTGCTGCTGGTCATGATGCTTAAAACCTTTCATTTAAAGGGCTGTTGTGCTGTGCGCACATTGTGTCTTTTGCGTGTCTTTTGCTGTCGCGCATACTTTAAAGCGGGGGCGTCAACAGTCAATAGCTTTGTTTCTGGAATGTGGTGGCGCGATATCAGGGTAACGCATTGAATCCGCGCCTTTTTTTGTTGACGTTATGACTCATGTGTGATTCCATGAGGGTATGAGAGCGCAATCAAACCGTACACGCCGTCGCAAATCCCTGTCACAAAGCCTTTTAACGCTGGTGACTTTCGGGCTTTTTGTTTATTTCGGGTATCATCTGGTGCA
>JBGTNC010000218.1:0-2990 GCA_041743265.1 Alphaproteobacteria bacterium
GCATATGTGCGCGCTCTGTTTCAATCTCAACATCTTGATAGTTGATCCAGCGGTAGCCATGCGAACAGACTTCGTGCCCATCGCGGATAAAGGCCTGCGCCATGTCCGGATATTTTTCCAGCGCCATAGCCACTGCAAAAATAGTCACCGGCACATCATATTTGCGGAACAGACGCAGCAAACGCCAGACGCCTGCGCGGCTGCCATATTCATAGATGGATTCCATGCTCATATGCCGGCCCGCGACGGCAGGTGCGTTGATGATTTCGGATAAAAATGTTTCGGCAGCGGGATCGCCATTCAAGACACAGTTTTCGCCGCCCTCTTCGTAATTCAACACTACTTGCAGCGCGAGCTTTGCGCCCTGCGGCCATTGCGGATGCGGGGGGTGCTCGCCATAGCCGACATAGTTTCGTGTATCGTGTGACAAAACAGGTACCTTCATAACGCGGTGTCTAAAACGGATCGACTTCTATAAGGCCATATTTCCGGTATTTTTTCCATGCGAATGTCGTTAATAATAGAAGACACGAGATGTTTGAATTTTACATAGGGGGCAATATATGTCCGGCAAGCTCACCACGCATGTACTGGATACCACCCACGGCAAACCAGCCGCAGGCATGGCCCTGCGCCTATACCGCGCCGAAAACAACGGCCATACACTGCTGGCTGAAAAAACCACCAACGACGATGGCAGATGCGATGCGCCGCTATTATCGGAACAAAGCTTTGTGCCCGGGCGTTATCGTTTATGCTTTGACGCTGCACCCTATTTCCGCGCGCAAGGCACAGATTTACCGGAACCGCCGTTTTTGGATACCGTCACCATCGATTTCGGCATTACAGATGCTGCTGCGCACTATCATGTGCCCTTGCTGGTATCACCCTTTGGCTATTCCACGTATCGCGGCAGTTAGGAAGAAAAAAATGAATATTGAAATCAGCAAAGCTGCCCTCGATTTTCTGCCCAAAGGCAGTTACGACATGGAAAGTATTTTTGAAATGCGCTTGATCCGCAATGTAGAGCCGCAAGGTGAAAAACCTGCGCCTACCTATGTTTTTTCAGATGCGGACGGCAGCATCGTTTTCAAATCATCCGGCAGCCGCTATACCATTCAGGAAAAAACAGAGGGTACAGATGGCCTCATCCGCCGCTTTGCGGATTTTTGCAAACGGCATCACGTTGCCGCCAAAACCATCGGTTTCTAGCATTTACTGAGGCTGCGCTGCCAGCCAGCGCGAAAGTTTTTCACGCTCTTCCGCACTCATCGCTGTTTCATTGCCAAGCGGCATAATATCCGTTGCAATGGCTTGTTGATGCACGCGCACGGCGTGTGTACGCAGATCTTCCAGCGTTTCCAGTTGCACATTCAACGGCGCGACATCGAACCCTTCGTGGCTGGGCGTCTTGGCATGGCAGGCCGTGCAATGTTTTTGCAAAATACCATGTACTTCAGCATCGCTCACCACAGCTGTTACAGCCGAGACAATGGGCCGCGCCCGACCCTGCTGCCACGATGCCGCCAGCATCACCACAATAAAGCAAGCAGCCCCTGCTGCCAGATAACGGTAATCGACATTGCCGCGATGCTTTTGATTAAAAAATTCACGGATCGGCCAAGCCGCAGCCCCCAGCGCCGCCAACACCAGCCAGTTATAAGGCCCCGCATACAGCATGGGATAGTGATTGCTGATCATCACCAGCAAAACCGGCAGTGTCATGTAATTGTTATGCAGAGACCGTTGTTTAGCAGCCTTGCCCAGTGCAGGATCGGGCGTTTGTCCCGCCAACATCGCTGCCACGACTTTTTTCTGATTGGGAATAATAATCACAAAAACATTTGCCGCCATGACCGTACCCATGATGGCACCCACATGAATGAAGGCACCGCGACCTGTAAAAATCTGACACAGCCCATAAGCCGCAACCGTCAAAAAGGCATACCAGATCAGGCAGCAGATTTTATTGTTCTTGCCCAATGCGGATTTGCACAACAGGTCATAACAAAACCATCCTGCGGTTAACACACCAAGGCCGATCAGCGTGGCGTCAATCGCGTGAATATCCAGCTTGGTACGATCAATCAAATAAATACCTGCGCCGTAATAATACATCAGGCAGAGCAGTAAAAACCCGCTGATCCATGTGCTATAGGCTTCCCATTTAAACCAGTGCAGGTCATCTGGCATGTGCTGTGGGGCGACCAGGTATTTTTTCTTGTTATAAAACCCGCCGCCATGTACGGCCCAAAGTTCTCCGCCTACACCGTCTTTCTGGTCCGTCGGGCTGACAGGTGGTTTCAGACTGTTATCCAGCCAGATAAAATAGAAAGACGAGCCAATCCAAGCAATGCCCGTGATTAAATGCAACCAGCGCAGCGCAAGGCCTAGCCATGCCGTCAGATCAACATCAATCATGCAAGCGCACCTTGCTGTTCGTAGCCGATGATCATGTCATAGGCTTTGGTGGTCAGGAAGTCCGCGAGTGTGGCGTCCATCACCAAATGGTTGAACAGCTCGATTGCATCATCCAGATAGCGGTCACCGCCAGCGCTTTTCAGCTTAGCGGCTTCTTCGTCCAAAAATTGCTGCATCAGCGTATCTGTCATTTTTTGACCGTCAGCCAAGACAGCGCCATGGACGCGCCATTGCCACAATTGTGTGCGGGAAATTTCGGCTGTTGCCGCATCTTCCATCAAGTTATAAATCGGCACGCAGCCGTTGCCGGACAACCATGCTTGCAAATACAACAGCCCGACGTTGATATTGGTGCGAAGACCTTTCTCGGTAATGTCACCCTCTGGAATCGCCAATAAATCTTCTGCGGTGACGGAGACATCATCGCGCATCAAGGTCGTCTGGTTTGGCCCCGGCATCGCGCGGTCGAAAATTTCTTTTGCTTTGGCAACAAGCCCCGGGTGTGCCACCCATGTGCCATCATGCCCGTCTTTGGCTTCGCGCTCTTTATCGGTCACAAATTTTTCAAG
>JBGTNC010000219.1:0-1603 GCA_041743265.1 Alphaproteobacteria bacterium
CCCAATACCGATCTGGGCCCTGTAATTTCCTGCGCCGCCAAAGATCGCATCCACGAGCTGATCGAACTCGGCGTCAAAGAAGGCGCCAAGTTGGAGCTGGATGGTCGCAACTGCGCACCTGCTGGCTACGAAAAAGGAAACTTCGTCGGCCCGACTATTTTCTCTGGCGTCAAACCGGGCATGAGCATTTATGACCGCGAGATTTTTGGCCCTGTATTGTGCATTGCCGATACAGCGACACTGGATGAAGCGATTGCGATGATCAACGCCAACCCCAATGGGAACGGTACGGCGATCTTTACGCAGTCCGGTGCTGCCGCACGCAAATTCCAAGAAGAAATCGATGTCGGCCAGGTGGGTATCAACGTGCCAATTCCTGTGCCTGTTCCGCTGTTTTCTTTCAGCGGCTCGCGCGCATCGAAACTGGGCGACCTCGGCCCCTATGGCAAGCAGGTCATTTTGTTCTACACCCAGACCAAAACCGTGACATCCCGCTGGTTTGACGATGCAGCCACATCAGGCGGCGTGAATACAACGATCAGCCTGAAGTAAGAGGATTAGAATAACGATGGACTTTACTCTCAGCGAAGACCAGCGGGCGTTTCAAGATGCCGCCCGCAACTTTGCCGCCAATGCTATGGCGCCACACGCGGCGGAATGGGATGCCACATCCCACTTCCCCGTCGATGTGATCCGCCAAGCAGGGGAAATGGGGTTTTGCAGCATGTACTGCCCTGAAAATCTGGGTGGCATGGGGCTGACACGGCTGGACGCGGCCATTATTCTTGAAGAACTTGCCGCCGCCTGCCCCTCCACTGCTGCTTATATCTCCATCCACAACATGGTGTCGTGGATGGTTTGTGGCTGGGGCACAGACCAACTTAAAACCGAATGGGCGCAAGCCCTGACCAGCGGGCAAAAGCTGTCTTCCTACTGCCTGACCGAACCCGGCAACGGATCGGACGCGGGAAATTTAAAAACCCGTGCGGAAAAAGTAGACGGCGGCTGGAAACTGACGGGCGCCAAGGCTTTTATCTCTGGCGCAGGCGCGACTGACTTTCTGGTCGTGATGGCCCGTACGGGCGGCGACGGCCCCAAAGGTATCTCGGCCTTTGCCGTCGATACCACGGCAGAGGGCATCGGCTATGGCCGCAAAGAAGAAAAAATGGGCTGGAACAGCCAGCCCACGCGCGGTGTGACCTTTGATAACGTTTTCGTGCCCGATCATTTCCTGCTCGGCAAAGAAGGCGAAGGTTTTACCATCGCTATGAAGGGCCTGAACGGCGGACGCATCAATATTGCCGCCTGCTCGCTCGGTGGTGCGCAAGCAGCTTATGATGCCGCGCGGCATTACATGCACAGCCGCAAACAATTCAACCGCCCACTTGCGGATTTTCAGGCCCTGCAATTCAAAATTGCCGATATGGCTACACGCTTAACATCGGCCAAGCTGATGGTCTGGCGCGCTGCTGTCGCCTTAGATGCCAATAGCCCCGATGCCATTACCGCCTGTGCCATGGCAAAACGCTATGCCACAGATGCCTGTTTTGATATTGCCAACGATGCCCTGCAACTGCATGGCGGCTATGGCTATACGCGTGAT
>JBGTNC010000220.1:0-4691 GCA_041743265.1 Alphaproteobacteria bacterium
AATTTCAGCAAGGATGTTTTGCCGGCACCGCTGGCGCCGGTTAAAAAATGGAACGACCCTTTTTCCAGCGAAAAGCTGACATCGTTCAGAATTTCCGGGCCGGTGCTGTAACGCAGACCCACATTCGAAAAGCTGACCAAGGCCATCTGCCTGTTCCCTTATTTGCCGCTGTTGCAGCAAAACAAAAAATTCAAAAATTAACGGTTTCCATGCTATCCTTATTCCCAATCATGCGCTACTTTTATTTGTGCATTCTGTGAATTGATTATCGAAAAAGAAGACGCGAAATATCATGTTTCTCACCTGCGACAAGTGCCAGACCACCTATAAGCTGGATGAAAAACATCTGGCACAGGGCGGGCGCGTGGTGCGTTGCACGGATTGCGGCAATACGTGGTTTGAAGCACAAGTAAAAACACCAGAGATGATTGCTGCTGAAGAAGCAGCGGCTGCCAGCACGGCCGATGGCTCGTTCGAAGCGGCAATGGCAGAAGCACAAAGCGCAGATGACGAGAACATCGATGATGGCTCATCGCGCGCGATTGCCCCCATGCCGCAAGATTTTGAGATGCCGGTCATGGATTACCGCCCGGGCGGTATGGGGCCGAATGCTTTTGGCCTCTGCACGTTTTTACTGTTGGCGTTTGTTTCGGTTAGCGCGTTGTTCTTGCTACGCGGTACGGTCATTGCCCATTGGCCGACGATGACCGCGCTCTATGAAGCATCTGGTGTGACGCTACGCGCCCCTGGCGAAGGACTGAGCCTGTCGGAACTCTCTGCCGAAAAACAAAAGGCGGGACGGGCGGAAGAATTAAGCGTGATCGGGAAAATATCCAACATCACCGGCGCAGATATTTCTTATCCCGCTATCGAAGTTATTTTGCGCGGCCCCTATGGCGCGTTTTTGAAAGAATGGGATGTCGAAGCAAAAGATAGCGTGCTGGCATCTGGCGAGACAATGCCGCTGGAACTGAGTTTTACCGATGTGCCCGAAGGCGGCAATACGGTCGAGATCAGGGTCAAGGGTGGCAGTAAGCATTAATTTTTTTGTTTTTTAGTTAGAGGTATTTCACATGACAACAGCAGATACAGACGAGCAGCCCAAATGGGTTTTGGTGGCAGATGATGAACCCTCTGTGCGCCAGTTTGTGGAACGTGCCCTGAATTATGCAGGCTACGCCGTCACCGCTGTGCCCGATGGTAATGCCGCACTGGAAGCCTTGGGCAAGCGCAGCTACGACCTTTTGCTGACAGATATTGTGATGCCGGATCTGGATGGTATTGCGCTGGCGCTGAAGGTCAGCAAAGATTATCCGCAAACAAAGATTTTGATGATGTCGGGCTATGCCAACCAACGCCAGCGCGCGCATAATCTGGATTGTCTGGCGCATGAAGTCATCAGCAAACCCTTTACGCTGGAAGAAATTACCAAGCGCATCGGCAATACACTCGCCGCGTAATTTGTTTTTTAGTTGAGTGTATCCAGCAGGCGATCGATATAATCCCGCTCGATCTTCGGTCTTTCCCAGTTATTGGACCGTCCGCGTAATTCGCGGATAATGTCTTGCACGCGGCGGCGTTCGCTTTCATCGGGCAAGCGCACATCGCTTTCTTGGCCGTTGCCATCCTCTTTACCGCCACGCCCCAGCGGGTCGGCACCTTCGCGGAAATTGCCCTGTGACGGCATAAAGCCGAAGGACAGCATCACTTGTTTCATCTGCTCGGCCATTTTCTGCATGACACTGTCCATGCCTTGTTGCAGGTGGTCCAGTGCTTCTTTGGCTGTCTTGGCACCCTCGGGCTGGTTGCCCTGCGCCAGTTTTTCCTGTGCTGCTTTCATGGCTTGATCGGCATCGGCGAAGTTATCCGGCAGTTCCATCTTCTCGCCCAGCTGGCGCATGATGTCGCCAAGGTCTTTGCGAATTTTACCCTGTTCTTTTGCCAGCTCTTTGGATTCTTGCGGGTTTTGCGCTTTATTGGCTTTATCGACGAGTGATTGCTGCGCGTGGATCAGGTCTTGCAGTGCTTGTAATTGTTCCATGGTTTGCTGTTGCTGCTTTTGCATTTCTTCCATGCGGTCCATGTCCATATTCTCGAAGGCATTCTTCAGGAATTCGGCGGTGCGCTGCATTTGCTCGCGTGTGTCACCCTCTGACATCTGGCGCATTTGCTCCATCAGGGATTCCATGTCCATGTGCTTCATCAGCTGCTGTGTGATTTCGGGCGATGCTTGTTTGTTCTTGCCATCTGCCATCATGCCGCGCTGTTGCATTTCATTGGCCATTGCGCGCATGTACTGGCGGATTTTGTTATTCACATCCTGTATCAGATCTTCCAGCTTTTCCTTGGGGGTATTTGGATCACTCAAGGCTTGTGACAGACGTTGCAGGGCATCGGTCAGATCATCACGCGCGCGGGCCAAGCCGCCGTCTTCCAGTTGCAGGGATAAATCCCACAGTAGTTGCACAACAGAGTTGATGGATTCTGCGTCATTATCATAGCCCAGCCGTTTGACGGCAATGACCAGCCCCAGAAAAACCATTTTGTCGTCATTGATCAACCCCGGGCGGTTGGCAATATCGGCCAACACGCGGGCGATGATACGTGTGGTCAGCGGGTCATCGAACATCACCAGACGTTTGCGTTCGGCATTCAGGCGTGCGGCGGTGGGGTGTTTGAAGGTACGTTCCGGCAGTAAAAATATGTCAGGGTCGCTGTTGGTGACGTTGCCTGCATCATCTTCGGCGGTAAGCACCAGCTGCACAAGACTGCCCGCCAGCCGGTGGGCCGCCAAGTTGATGGTAAAGCTTTCTGAATCACGGCTGGAATTGCGAATAAAGGGTACATCCAGCCAGATGGTTTCATCAGGGCTGATCCACCGGTCATCGGGTTTAACGGGCCGAATGGTGCCGCGCAGGGATTTGATGCCGTAATCGTCTCTGGCGCTATAGGTGATTTTCATGCCGCCGCGTTCTTTGGGGGCGGCCAGTAAAATGCTGACTTCGGGTGCGGCATCCGGCGTGACGATCACGGGCCAGGCACCAATGGGAAAGAACCAACCTTGTTTGATTTCTAAGGAACCGCTTTGGGTCAGCGGCATTTCCAACGTGTAATTATTTTCCCCCGCTTTGGTGAACTGGCCTTTTGTGTTCCCCATGGAAAGGCGCGGCGCAAAGGTGGATTTCGCCACGCGTACTTTCAGCGTGCTATTGGCGGGGACAGTGGCTTCGGTTGCAGCCGTGCGGCCTTGCTGCGCGGTCGCCAGAAAAACGGCGGGGGCGGAGGTATAGGCGGGTGGTTCAATCCAGACATCCAGTGCCACTTTGGTAAAGGGCAGGGAGATTTCCATCGGCGGGCGCAGGCCATCTTTGATGCGCGTGCTCAAACCATCTGGCGAGACGACAAGGCCAATGACCAGCAAGAGCAACGCCGCATGCCGTAGGCCATAAGGATCTTGTCGCGGTGTATCGGGGCGGGGGCGCCATATTTTTAGGCGTGTCCAGAATTTTTGCGAGGCTTTTTGTTGTTTGTGCCACAACACCAGCGCGGCATCGGACGTGCCCTCCACAGGTTTATCGTGCTGCATTTCCAGCGGGCGGTGACGCAGGCCGCTTTCGGCTTCAATGCAGCGTTCTACATCGCGGCGTCTTGGCCATTGAAAACGCGCACCCAGATAAAAAGCAGAAAGCACGGCAGCAATAATAAAAAATAGTAACAGGCCCATATGGCCTGTTTTGCCGAACATGAAAATAATACCTGTCAGGCAAAGGGCGGCAAAGACGGCAAGGATGGACACAAGCGGCCAGAAACTACGCCAGAGACGCTCCAGCAGGAGGGAGATAAAGCTCCACCCCAGTGTCCAGTAATATGCCAGTTGCCGCCGCACTGTTTACTTGATCCAATCTGGCACAATATCCTGACGGATCATGTCGGCCACAGATTGTACGCGCCGCACCAGCGCGGATTTTTTACCGGAGATCATCACTTCGCTCGCCAGCGGGCGGGTGTTGTAGGTGGATGACATGACAGCGCCATAGGCGCCGCTGCACATCAAGGCCACAAGGTCTCCCGCTTTGAGCGGCGGCAGGCTTTCGCCCGTTAAAAACGTATCGCCTGTTTCGCAAACGGGGCCGACCACATCGTATTTTATGTTTTTGACCTTGCCGGTTTTTTTCTTCAGCGGCTGCACGGCGTGATAGGCATCGTAGAGTGCAGGTCGCATCAGGTCATTCATGCCTGCATCAAGGATCAGGAATTTTTTGTTGCGGCCTTCTTTGACGTGGCGGACGCGTGACAGCAAAACACCGGCATTGCCGACAATTGATCGGCCCGGTTCCAGCACGATATGCACATTCAGCGGCATAATCACATCACGCACCATAAGGGCGTAGAACGCCAGTTCCGGCGGTGTTTCGTCTTTGTAGGTAATGCCGATCCCGCCGCCCAAATCCACGCGCGTAATCAGGTTGCCCTGTTTGCGTAAGGTTTTGACCAGTTGGGCGACGCGTTTATAGGCACGTTCGAACGGTGCCAGTGTTGTCAGCTGTGACCCGATATGTACGGCGACGCCAACGGCGGCCACGCCTTTCATCTTCAGCGCTTTTTTGTACAGGGCGGGGGCTTTGTCGATGTCGATGCCGAATTTGTTTTCTTTTTTTCCCGTGGTGATTTTGGCATGTGTCTTTGCATCC
>JBGTNC010000221.1:0-2585 GCA_041743265.1 Alphaproteobacteria bacterium
GCGCCGTTTAGAACACCATAACCAAAGGGGCCTGCGTAATTGGTAAAGTTTTTAAATTCCGCCATCATGGGGGAAAGCAATTCCCATGTCTGGTCATTATCACGCAGGAATTCTTCTGTCTCGCCTTTGGCGAGCCGTGCATGGATATAGGCGCGACGTAAATCACACCAGTTTTGTTCCTGCGGGAAGGTTTTTTCGTTCACCGTGCCATCGATCATAAAGGCCGGGTCAGCCACGCGCCATATTTCGCGCCGCACCCGTGAATACATGACCATGGCCGCGGCAGGCCTGCGAAGTGAATCACCAAAAGCCTTGTTTTCGGATGCTGCCACCTGCTCGGAATGGGTGCGCAGACGCTCTGTCAGGTGGTCCACGGCACCGCGGGCATTGATACTGCGCGGCATACGGGCAATTTCAGCGGCAATGGTATTGGCGGCAAAACGGCCATTGGTCATGCCCTGCAGCATTTGGCCACGACGGGACGTCACGCCGTCGAGCACGGCGATAAAGTATTCTGTGACGACAACCTTATCTTCGTTAAGGCTATCGTCGCCGGTTTTTCCCTGGCTGAATTGTTCGATGACTTGCATGGCTTGACGTCTGACGCCGGATATTACGGCGAATCCCTGATTTGAGAATAAAGGGTTCGGACGCGAAAACTCAAGACGTTTCGGGCAAAAAAATGCCGTCTTGAAAAAAAAACGGGCCGGATAAACCGGCCCGTTACAGATTTGTTACATACGCGGTGCCCCGGGCGTGCCATTGGACGGCGGCGCAGGTGGTGCAGAGGGCGGGTTGAGTGGCAAGGCTTTCTCCACCAAGCGCACCCAATAGCTGGCACCGATTGGCAAGGCTGCATCGTTAAAATCATATTTCGCGCTATGAATATCGGGTGCTTTGGTACCATCTGTCGGGCCGGTACCAAGAGCGATGAAGTTGCCGGGCTTTTTCTCGAGGAAGAAGGCGAAATCTTCTACACCCAATGTGCGCGGAATGGGGCTCATCACTTTTTGATCCCCGACCAGATCCTTGGCAACACCTAGTGCGAATTCTGTTTCCAGCTTGGAATTCACCAAAACGGGATAGCCGTTTTCAAAAGTGATGTCCACTTCTGCGCCGTGTTTATCGGCGGCATCTTCGATAATATCAATCATCTTTTGTTTCAGTTTTTGGTGCAACGCTTTGTCAAAGCTGCGGATGCTGCCGTTGAATTCAACCGTATCGGGCAGCACGTTATTGGCAACGCCTTCTGTATGTACAGCACAGACGGACAAGACCGCAGGCTCGCCTGCCGGAATTTCTTTTTTCAACATTTCTTTGATCGCAACAATGGCTTCGCTGGCAGCAGCAATCAAATCATTGGTTTCTTCGGGGCGTGCCGTATGACCGCCAAGGCCCGTCATAACAACCTTATAATCATCATTCGCCGCCAACATCGGGCCTTCAACCGTGGCCATCATGCCCAAAGGCAGATTGGGGAAGTTGTGCATGCCATAGACTTCGTCAATGTGGAATTTAGTAAAAATCCCTTCTTTGATCATTTCTTTGGCACCACCGATATGTTCCTCGGCAGGCTGGAATACAAAATAAACCGTGCCGTCAAAATCACGTGTATCCGCCAGATGCTTGGCAGCACCCATCAGCATCGCCATATGGCCATCGTGGCCGCAAGCGTGATGCACACCGGGGTTGCGCGATGCGTGCAGGGCGCCGCTTGCCTCGTGAATAGGCAGCGCGTCCATGTCTGCACGCAGCATGATGGCTTTTTTGCCGTTGTCTTTGGTGGCGGGGCCGGATTTACCGTACAGCACGCCGATCACACCGGTTTTTGCCATGCCGTGAATTTCATCCATGCCGAACATCTGTAATTGACGCGTGACAAAACGGGCGGTCTTGCGTTCTTCAAACGCCAATTCCGGTTCCGCGTGCAGCTTTTGGCGCCAGCGGGTCATTTCCTGTTTCATTTCGCGAATTTTTTTGATGATGCTCATCAGAGGCAGGTCCTTTTCAAATGCGGATCATTATGACACCACACCCAAACACACCGCCGGCCCGATTTGATTCGGTTTTTTTATGTTTCTTATTTTAAAGATGCTGCATTTTGTGGCTTTCAAGGGCTTCTGTCAATTGCCGATCTTAACCTTTTAATTCACATAATGATTAAACTCGTATGCACAAACAGGGCCAAAACGGTACGCCATTTATTTTGGCCGGGCCGTATATAAATCCACATACCGCTGTATGATTATTTCATGGCCTATAATTTCAAAAACGTCAAAATCCTGGTTGTTGAAAGTTCGCCCGAGCTATTTGAATTACTGCGCGGGGTTCTGAGTTTGTTTACAGTGCCAGACGTTAATATCTATGGCGCGTATTCGGTTGAAGAAGGCTTCACAAAATTTTCTGGATCAAATTTCGATATGGTCATTATCGACTGGATGCAAAATCCGGATCGCGGCATTGAACTCACCAAAAAAATCCGCACCGCCGAGAACAGCCCCAATCCGTTTGTACCTATTATCATGACCGCAGGTTCCAGTCACAAAAACCGCGTACTGCGTGCGCGTGATGCGGGTATATCGGAA
>JBGTNC010000222.1:0-3741 GCA_041743265.1 Alphaproteobacteria bacterium
CGCCAAAACCGCCGCCATTGCCGTTACCATTACCATTGTTACCGTTACCGTTGCCCTGTGCTTGCGCGGGTTTGATATGCAGCACAGTTTGCGAAAGGGCGTTATAGGCAAGGCTTGCTACAGGCAGTGGGCCCGCTTGCACAACAACTGTGGGTGGGAGATACATGCCCGGCAATCTGCGGATCGTGTTGCTGGCATCTGCAAATGTGAAGCTGCCATTGCCGTGTCCGACAATAAAGTCGCTATCAAATTCGGATTTAGGATGCGTATTGCCCCAAACGACGGTGTCGTTGCTTTCGGCGATGCCTGTGATAAGGCCTGAATTGGCAAGGTGTACCCAGAAAAGCATGGTCTCGTCATTTTCAGACGTGGGTGGTCTTGGCAAGGTTGCGGCCGTTTGCGTGGACCAGTTGTTCAGCCATGTAGGATTGCCGACAATATTATTCCCACCGCCAGGAAGGACGGGGGTGCAATTTGCATCGCAGCCGGGAATGCGGTCAGCAGCTGTTAACAGATCGCCGGGCAAGCCGCTATATTTTGCATGGAAACCCAATGCCGAGGCTTCATAAGATTGGACTTGTGCGATAGTGGCGGTTACGCGGGCGGTCTGGATCATTTCCTGCCCTTTGAGGATGCCGCCAATAAGAATACCGATGATGGTCAAAACGATAGAAAGCTCTACGAGGGTAAAGCCTCGACAGGCTGAGCATGATTCTCGAGTGCAATGTGCCGCCAATGGCCGTTGTGGCATACTTATATCCTCATGTTCGCATAAATAAGGCTTGATATTATTTAACCATAAAGTAGTTAAAAAACCTTTTTGATTTATATGCTATTGATAGTGAATAGTTTTTTGTTGGATTTTGGGGCACGCTTCAGCGGTGCCGTGTTGTTTTATAGATACAAAAAAATCAGATAGTTAGCTTGCGGTATTATAGTACCAATTTTTAAATCATTGTTTTATAACGATTAAAATATTTTCTTGTTTTTTATGTTGACGGAGCATAGGTAATGCTCCATAAATCTGGACGACAACAATAAGGGCTATGCGGTTTCGGCACACAAGCAGACGCAGCTACCCTGTGATTTTTAGGAAATGAAAGATGAAAACCTATTCAGCTAAACCCACGGAAGTGGACAAAAAATGGCTGCTGGTGGATGCAGAAGGCGTGACGCTTGGTCGTCTGGCCAGTCTGATTGCCATGCGCCTGCGCGGCAAACATAAGCCGATGTACACACCGCACATTGATTGTGGTGATAACGTGATTGTCGTCAACGCGGAAAAAGTCCACCTGACAGGCAAAAAAGCAAAATTCGATATGTTCTACTGGCACACCGGTTTTCCGGGCGGTATCAAAGGTCTTTCTAAAGGCCAGATCCTTGCTGGTAAATTCCCGGGCCGCGTCATTGAAAACGCTGTTCGTCGTATGATGCCGAAAGACAGCCCGCTGGCGCGCCAGCAGATGACAGGCTTGCGTATTTACGCAGGTGGTGATCATCCGCATGAAGCGCAACAGCCTGAAGTGTTTGACGTTGCATCGATGAACCCGAAAAACAAACGGTAATTGCAAAGGTATTGAAGAATGACCACCAAGAAAAACCTCTCCGATTTGAAAGACGCCGTTGCTGAGAAAGAAGCAGCACCGACATCTTCCGCATCGACACCAGCCGCAGAGCTTAAGCCTGTGCTGGATACCAAAGGCCGTGCTTATGGCACAGGCCGCCGCAAAGATGCCGTTGCCCGTGTTTGGGTATCCCGCGGCAGCGGTAAAATCACTGTGAATGGCAAAGATATCGTGCAGTACTTCGCGCGCGGTACACAGCGCCTGATCATTAGCCAAGCGTTTGAAATGTCCAGCCGCGTAGGCCAGTTTGACGTTGTTTGCTTCGTTGCAGGCGGCGGTCTTTCCGGTCAAGCTGGTGCGGTACGCCACGGTATTTCCCGTGCGCTCGTGAATTTTGAACCTGCTCTGCGCGGTGCGCTGAAAAAAGCAGGCTTCCTGACGCGCGACAGCCGTGTTGTTGAACGTAAAAAATACGGTAAGCACAAAGCACGTAAATCGACACAGTGGGTTAAGCGTTAAGCTTTTCTTGTCTTTGTACGAATACAAAAAAACACCCCGGATTTTTTTCGGGGTGTTTTTTTATGGTGGGGCATTGCGCTGGAGGCGTGCTCGGCTATCATTAAGCCTCATCGGGAGAATATGGATGCATCAGTTACTGCCCTATAACAATATCACGCCACGTATTGGTCAAAACGTCTGGCTCGCGCCGGGGGCATGGATCGTGGGGGATGTCGAAATCGCGGATCGGGCGAATGTCTGGTTTAACTGCGTGGTGCGTGGCGATGTTAATAATATCACCATTGGGGCCGGGACGAATATTCAAGACGGCACGGTGATCCATGTCTCCTCCACCTTGCAAGGGACGTATATCGGGGCGGATGTGACGGTAGGGCACGCTGCCTTGCTGCACGCTTGCACCATCGAGGATGCCGCTTTTATCGGTATGCAGGCCTGCGTCATGGACGGCGCCTATGTTGAAACGGGGGCGATGGTTGCCGCCGGTGCCCTGGTTACCCCCGGCAAGCGCGTCTTGTCAGGACAGCTTTGGGCAGGCTCGCCCGCCAAATACATGCGGGACCTGACGCCAGAGGAAAAAGCCTACATACCATATTCCGCAAAACATTACGTTGATTTGGCCGCGCGCTATCTGTAACACTGTTGTTATGAACAAACCTGCCATCGACTATTTCAATGATCGCGCCGCTGAGCTGGCCGCGCAATACAATGCACTGGATCGGGAAAAGGTCCATGCGGACTTACTGTCTCTTTTACCAGAAGGTAAAGTTTTGCGCGTGCTGGACGTGGGGGCGGGGTCTGGCGCTGATGCGGCGATGTTTGCGGCCAAGGGGCATCAGGTTGTGGCAACGGAGCCTGCGGACAATCTACGCAATGAAGCTATAAAAACATTCCAAAACAAAAATATAAAATGGAATGCTGAAGCTTTACCTGATTTTGGTGCCGAGGTGACGGCGGGTGCACCTTACGATGTTGTCACGTCGGTCGGTGTTTTTCAGTATTTAGATGAGAAAAACAGAGCAGCATCTTTGAAAGCAATGTTTTCTCTTGTTGCGCGCGGCGGGTTTTTGGAAGTGCAGTACCCAACACCGGCATCGCGCGAGCATCAGTTTTCGGTTGGACATAACGAAGTAGAAAAACTTCTCAATGCTTTCAATCAAGGCGCGGCGGCAAGTGACGGATTTAACATCGTTATGGATAAATCTGTGCCCGACTTTACGGGGCGAAAGGCGCTGGATGGTACGCCGCTCTCCTTCCGTACAGTCATTATGCGCCGCGCGGCATAGAGCGTAAAAATCTTAAAAAAATCATACAAATGCTTGCTGAAACCTTTTGTTTCGGCCACACTGTCTTGGCAGCTATCAAGCTGATTCAGAATACAAATATCCTTATTGTCCACTTTGGGGTTTTAGTCCATGCGTTTTACCCGTTTCGTATTTTCTTTTGTTGCCGTGATGGCTTTGGCTTCTTGTGCTGCGCGCCCAGATGGAAAAGTCGATGGCTGGGAATGGCTGAACGGGCGTCCGTCGGCTATGGAAAAAAAGACAGATATTCGCATGCCGACAGGCTATTCAGGGTTTAACACAGAGCGTCCGCCGATTGTAAAGCCTGTGGGCTCTCCCGCTGTGAAAGCCGCCAATTGGAATGAACTCGAAAATTA
>JBGTNC010000223.1:0-6378 GCA_041743265.1 Alphaproteobacteria bacterium
CCCTCGCCTTGGCCAGATTGTGGCTGACCTTGCCCGGACTGTGACTGGCTTGGATCGTTACCTTGTTGGTTGCCCTTTTGTGGCTGGTTCTTCTTATCCAGATTTTCTTCAACCTGTTTTTCGAATTCCTTCAGCAGCACATCGGCATAGGGCTTGATGTAGATATCCCAGATTTTGCCCATGATCTGCGCGCGCTTTTCAGCCATCTCGGCAACAACCGCGCGATAGCTATCTTCTGCTGTGGTATGCGGCGGCTTGGCCAGATAACGGTCTGCCGCCTGCGGCTGAGATGTACGAATACTGTCATTCACAGATGCCGACAGATCCACCAGATATTCAAAAGCATCGCGCCCGTTGGCATCGGGCACTTGCGACATATCAACGGTTTTACGAATGTCATCGGGGAAAACGCGGAAGCGCTCCCAGTTTTTATCTTTGTTGCTGAACAAGCCATTTTTCTCATACCCTGCCAACAACGCGGCGCGGGTAACTTCGTTGTACATTTTTTGTGCAATTTCAGGAGAGATTTTGCCAGCTTTGACGTCCTTGATCTGTTCGTCCGTCATCGGCTCAATCATCAGCTTCAGGAACGCCTCTTTCGCTTTTTCCTTATCTTGCGATTGTTTGTCTTCTTTGGCCTTTTGAATTTTTTTGCCGATTTTTTCGATTAGCGTGTCATCGGACTCAGAACCACCCGGCGCTTCATCTGTTTTAATCTGCACAGGTTTTTTGGCGTCTTCGCCTTTCAAAATTTCAGCGTATCCGCGCAAGACCATGGCCGCATGGTTAAGAGAATCGCCCATGTCCTGCGGCAGCTTGTGTTTCATGTCGATGGCGAATTGGTCGACGCAAATATCTTCCATCGAGTTCCATGCACGATGCCATAGTTGCCATTCGCCCACATCCAGCGCCAGTTGCTTTTGTTCTTTTTTGGTCGCCTTTTGCGGGGGCGCACCGCTTTTATCGATCGATCTGGGGTCTACCAGCTTTTCGACCGTTTTATAAATTTCTTTCATGCGCGGCGGATAGCTGCCGGCGCTCAGTTCGCTATGGCCAATTTCATGCAGGTGAATGGCGCGCACATGCTCGAAGCCTGTCAGCAGCATAAAATACAGATCTAGGTTGATATGGTTCTTGATCGGGTCATGGTAGAACCAGGAACCTGGCGCGCCCCAATCAAAGGTCGCGTCATCGTTCTGCAAGGATGCGGAAATCACTTTTGCAACAGCAATGCCTTCGTTATGCAGGCCAATGGTGTTTTGCAACTGGTTCCAAAGCGGGCTGCGCTCGACGGGGTCTTTACCATCGTCCATCATGCGGGTCAGCGTGGCCGCCCAGAGAAGCTGTTTGGCCGGCGTGTTCAGCTCGATATCCAAATCATCGTCCACGCCACGGTTGGCAATGGCTTTGCGGGCCACCTCGACCTGCTCTGGAATGTTTTCGAACGCATTGATACGCGTCACAAAATCATCGAACTGCTGTGCGTTGAATTTCTTTTCCTGAAAGGCTTTTTTGAGATCAAGACGTAACTGTGTAATCGGCAGGCCCAGGATACGATCCATCTCCTCGCCGCCAAAAAAATTATTCGCTGCTTTTTTCAGTCCGTCTAGCATGGTTATGCAGCGTTCCTTTCAACAGGTATTACAGACAAATATAATATACGTGAGCTTTTGCTCGGACATACACATTATTTTCTATAATAATTAAATTACCGTTAAATTCCAGACATTTCGGATTTCTATGTATAGCACATTGATTTAACTTAATAAATAAATTTCTGCACATGGTTCTCATTCACAGGTAGAGGGTCAGAAAATTATCAAGCTTTTCAAGATTCTATACCAAAAATTGCGCGGCTTTTTTATGCACAACGGATGTAATCCGTACTAAAATACCCCTCATAAATGCCATGCTGGGGTGCACCAATGTTTCAAAAAGATTTTCTAAAAATTACGGGCCTGTATGCCGCCGGCATTATTATCATTTTCTACCTCTGCTGGATGGCGCTCAGGGCCGCACTGCCAGATGCGCAATTAGACCTCGTGCAGACCCTCTCAACCGCCTTTGGCATTAACCTGCCCAATGACATGCCGCTGCAAAGCGATACCGAAGTACGGATGTTCTCCGTCGTCGTGATCATCGCCGCCATGTCGATCGCGCTCATCGTCCTGAACGTATTCTTCAGCGCCATCATCACTGCCCGCTTTATTCGTCCGCGCGTCAAGGTACTCACTTCCTGCAAAGGCGTGCTCAGCACCACATGGAATGCCACATCCCCCTATATGCTGGTGCGCCTGTCCAATTTCCATTCCACCGACCTTGTGGATGTCACGCTCAATGCGGTTCTGACAGTAGAAGAGCTTCGCTCCAACGGTGTCTCGACAGAACAATTCCTGTGTTACCTGCCCATTGCCGACTTTACACCCCAGCGCATTCTGGTCATGGAACAACGCACACCGTGGAGCATTGCCGTACCTGCCGATATTCTGCTCAGCAATTCACTGACCAAAAACTATCACTTCAAACCCGGCAAGCCGATTGTGTCTTCTTTCTCATCTGGCAAAAAGATTGTGGCGTCCAAGCGCACCCTGCAAATCCTGATACAAGGGACGGATGCCAGATCCTATTCGCATTTCGTGATCCATCGCCGTATCCCGATTGATGAGCAAAACGGCAACCATTACACCCTGCACCTGCACAAGGGCACGTTTAAATCCTTGCCCCTCTTTATCGAGGAAGAAGGCGATCTGGAACTGGTGGCAGAATAAGCCGCTCCCAACGATGCATAAAAAAAAACCGGCCGCTGAGGGCCGGTTTTTTTATTGAACTTCAGGGAAGAAGTTTCTTTAGAAAGAGATAAACATGCCGCCGTTGACGGAAATGTTGGTACCTGTGATGTAGCCGGCGCGATCATCGGACAAGACGCCGACGACATAGGAGATTTCTTCCGGCTGTGCCATACGGCCCAGCGGGATTTGCGCCACGATCTGGTCTGAAATATCCTGCGGGATCGCTTTGGTCATCGACGTTTCAACATAGCCCGGCGATACGGAGTTGACCGTGACGCCTTTGCGCGCGACTTCTTGCGCAAGCGCCATGGTAAAGCCATGTACGCCCGCTTTGGCCGCAGAGTAATTCGTTTGGCCAAACTGGCCTTTTTTACCGTTTACCGAGGAAATGTTCACAACGCGGCCAAAGCCTGATTCCGTCATGCCATCGACAAACTGTTTGGTGACGTTGAACAGGCTGTTGAGATCCACGTTCAGGACTGCATTCCAGTCGTCTTCTGTCATTTTCTTGAGGGTTTTGTCACGGGTAATCCCCGCGCAATTCACCAGCACCTGTACGGTGCCGTGTTTTGTCTGAATGGCCTTGGCCATTTCTTCGCAAGAGGCGAAGGAAGCGACATCACCGGATACAATATCAATATCCAGGCCTGCCGCTTGCCATTCCTTCAATTTGCCTTGCGCTGACGTTTCTTCCGCCGGATGGTAGCCTGCGATCACCTTGTGACCCTTTTGGGCGAGTTCATGGCAAATGGCCGAGCCAATACCACCAACACCACCGGTAACGAGAGCTACTTTTTTTGTCATTTTTTTTTGCATCCAGCAGATGAGTTTACGTCAGTTTACACACCGTCCATCAAAACGGTTTGGTACCATAGTCCCGCCACAATGGCCGTGGCAAGTAAAAAGCCTTAAGCGGCTTTTTGACCTTTAGCTTGTTTCGCGAAGTCGTTGCCGGTTGTTTTCAGCGCGGTTTCGAACATCGTGTTGTATGTTTTGCCAGCTTCAGCCAACAGATCAGCATAAACGCGGCTGGTTTCTGTCAGTTTTTTGCTGACGTCTTGCGCCCATTCAGCTTGCAGTGCTGCAAATGCTGTGACGTCTTTTGTTTGTGTCAGCGCTTCAGCTTTTGCGGAAGTTGCTTCAACCAAAGAGTTTGTCAGCTCTACTTGCTCTTTCATCAGTTTTTCGCTGAGTTTCATGTTGGCTTCGCCAAGTTTTTTCCAGTTTTCCAGTGTTTGCTGGTTGAATTTAGCGAAGTTTTCAAAAATTTCGTTTTGCATGTTTGTTCTCCTTAATAGGGGTTGGCATCACGTAAAATGGTATAAAGAATCAGATGTTGCGTCGCAACATTGCTGCAATGCACAATATAACGCTTTAGCGCCCTCTGTCAAGGGCGCTAAGCATTTGAAAAGTCATATCTTACTGAAAAGTATGGAAATTATAGGTGCGTGAAGCCGCGTTTATTGACGCTTTTTCTTGGCTTCAGCTTCAGGGTCCGCACCCGCATTTGTATCCGGCTTGCCTGCAGAAGGACGCGCCATACCGGCGGTTGCCAGATCAAAGAAACGCTGCTGCATGCCCTTCCAGAGCTCCAGATTGCGGTCCGTCATATCTTGTACAACGCGGGACATGGGGTTATCCACCATGCCTTCGACCATGTGCTGCTGAAAGCGTTTTTGCTGTTCAGTGAAAATCTGGAGGTTCTTCTCCAGAAATTCACCAAACAGGCTTTGAGCGGCATCATCGTAAAAACCGATGAATTTTGTCAGCATCTCGGTCGTGAAAATCGGGCTTTCGCCGTTTTCCTGATCGATAATGATTTGAATAAGGATCGAACGGGTAATATCGTCCCCGCTTTCCGCATCCACGACCTTGAAGTCCACATCTTCACGGATCAGCTGATATACAGATGCCAGCGTGATGTAAGAACTTTTCTCAGTGTCATAGAGACGACGGTTCGGGTATTTTTTTATGATCCTCATTGTGCCTTTTTCTTTCAATCCATGAAGTGGCCACCATTGGTGGCGATATTGGCACCGGTAATAAAACCAGAGGCTTCCAGCATTAGGAAGCCAACTACATGCGCCACGTCTTCAGGTTTGCCAAAACGGCCGACCGGAATTTGGCCCATGATTGTCTGGCGGATATTATCCGGCACCGCTTGAATCATGTCGGTATCGATATAGCCCGGCGATACGGTATTAACCGTCACGCCTTTGCGGGCAACTTCTTGTGCCAGTGCCTTGGTGAAACCATGCATACCGGCTTTTGCCGCCGCATAGTTAGACTGGCCGAACTGGCCCTTTTGTCCATTAATGGACGAAATGTTGATAATGCGGCCAAAGCCTGTTTCCAGCATGTAATCCAGCACAGGGCGGGTGACATTGAACACGCTGTCCAGATTGCTGCTGACAACATCGCGCCATTGATCGTGGCTCATTTTGCGCAAGGTCGCATCGCGCGTAATACCTGCGTTATTGACCAGTACCGTGATGGGACCAAGATCAGCCACAATTGCTTTGACGGCGACTTGTGTATCTTCAAAATTGGCAACGTCGCATTTGTAAATATGCAGCGTGTAGCCTTCTTTCGCCAATTCGGCTTTCCAGGCTTTTGCTTTTTCTTCGTTGCGATAGGTGGTGGCCACTACATGGCCTGATTTGGCCAGCTGTTTGCAGATTTCGGTGCCAATACCACCTGTACCACCAGTCACCAAGCATACACGCGGCACAGCCTGTGCGGCTGGCGGCAGATCGTTGGAAGGTGTGTTATCGGATACTTGCACGTTTTGTGCTTTCGGTAATGCGGTCATGTCTGTAAAGACTCCTTGAAAATAACTGATTAAACAAATAAGTACACGCCGTTTGCATTGTGACGGGCTTCGCCGGAAAATACCCCCGGGTATCCCGTTCACTCGCCTGCGGCCCCTGAATGGAAGGGTCGAGCATTACAATCAGTACTTATCGCCACTTTCAGAGGCTTCAGACTGGACATAAAATACCCCCTACCCCGAAATCACGCAAGCGTTTCTTGCCTAAAAACGGGGTTTTACCTATACTCACGTCGCAGCGCAGCAATTTATGTTGCGGCGCACAAAAGTATGCTATACTGAAATCATACAACAATATTCGTTATACACTTTTCAAACACGCAAGAGGTGCAGCATGGCCGCCGATCAAACCGCCCAGAACAACGACTGGTTCAAAGCGCAACAGCAGTACTGGGATACCTGGTTTCAAGGCCAGCGCCAGTTTTTTGAACAACCGGGCAACGCCAACCCCGCCGCAGGGCTTTCCGGCCAATGGGAAAGTTTTTTCCGTGAATGGCAAAAGCTGACCACAGGTGGCGTGCCAAAAGCCGATAACTATAGCCAGTTTTTTACACAGGCCGGCAAAAGCTTCGTCGATATGATGGAACAGTTTTCGCAAACTGGTGCATCGCAAGCGCCAGAAGAATCCCTGAAAGCATGGACAGCCAACATGCAAAAATTCTTCGGCAGCATTTTGCAATCCAATACCCAGCCTTTTGATGCTGGTGCACAATTCAAAAGCTTCACCGAGAACTTCACCGCAGCGGGCCCTGCTTTCTG
>JBGTNC010000224.1:0-2915 GCA_041743265.1 Alphaproteobacteria bacterium
GTAGCCTGTGATCGGGTTACCATCGTCAATACGACGGTCGATCTGGGCAGCGCGTGCCGGTGTCATCGGCTGTTGACCAATAACGATACCAGGTGCTGTGATGATGGACTGTACAACTGCGACAACCAGACCGGAAGGACCTGAGTTCGCTGGTCCGATAGAGCCCGGTGTGATCGCGCCGCTACCAAAGCCAACCACATAACCGCCGCCGATCTTGGCAGAAGGATGCGATTCACCGAAGGACAGCTGACCGTTTGTACGCAGTGGTGCGTTGGTAATACCAGAGATCAGATCCGCCAGAAGCATGTGCGTCCAGAACATCTGTGTTTCAAGCGCTTCTGTATCACCAGCGCCGTTTGCAGCCGCAACGACCTGCGCAGCCCAAGTTGTCGCCCAAGTTGGCGAACCAACGATACCGTTACCACCACCAGTTGCTGCTGTATGTGTACAGATCGCAACAGTGCAACCTGGAATACGGGTACCGGAAGCAACCATGTCACCCGGGATCGCAGCATAGCTGTCACGGAAGGTTGTAACCGCTGCTTCGTAAGCTTTTACCTGGCTTATGGTCGCTGTTACGCGTGCGTTTTCCATCAATTCCTGGCCTTTTAGAATACCACCGATCAACAGACCGATAATCGTCATCACGATCGCCAACTCGACGAGCGTGAAGCCCTTTTGTGTTTGAAGTCGTTTCATGTAATAGCTCCCCTAAATATTGCTAAGAGTTTATAAAAATCAGAACAGATCAAGCCCCGTCACAGCGTCGTCAAATCTGTCATTTGCTTGAGACATATTAAGCCTGACGCAAGCGCAATAACAGTTTGGTGACCACCCTTTGATAATTCAACAAAAAAGTTAAGGCATCCTTTAAGTTTAGTCATTTTGTTGCTCAAAGTGACAAAGTAAGCAGATACATTTCACATATGATCATGTTTTTGTTCTGCTTTAGGTGTACGTGCGTACAGACTTTACATTGTCAAGATGAGGAAAAGGCACTCCTCAATTCATACAAACCAAGCAAAAACACAAATTGAATCCCGCGTGAAAAAGCTGATTACTCCTCAAAACCGACTCGAGAATCCTCAAAACGCGTCAGGAGATAATATTATCGTCCTTTAGGACAGCATGTGCGGCACGGTATGAAGACGGCGTATCTCCCGTCACATCGCGGAAAACGCGGTTGAAAGAGGCGAGCGAATTAAAGCCCGATTCAGACGCCACCACCTGAATTGGAATATCAGGATCACGCAACAGCTGCTTGGCATCTTCAACACGTAATTCATTCAATAATTTAGGCAAGCTGCGCCCGAAGGCCGCGTTCACAACTTTGGATACGGCGCTTTCCGATGCGCCTGTTTCACGCGCAAGGTCTGCCCGGCCAAAACTATGCTCCTGATAGACCTTATCCATTTCCAGCAAGATGCGAATTTTATCTGCCAGCGCCTTTTCATCTTCGCTCAGCGCCAATAAACGCGTACGCGAATTTGTATTCAACTGCACCGGCGGCGGATATACGCGAAACAACGTCGTTGTCGCCAGATACACAAAGGCAATCCCCAGTGTCACCAGCAGCGCTTCCGCTTCTTGTATCTGCATATGCGCGCCTGCGCGCAAGAAGCTCACAATCAGCGCAAGGATATTGACGGTCAAAAGCATCATCACCAGCCAATATCTTTCACGTCCGGTTTTCAGGCGCCATAAATCTCCGAAAATATCGCGGCGTAACCACAAGGCCAGCATGCATAAAGCACCTGCCATGGCACCAGATAAATAAAGCGTACTGAAGAAACTTGCGCAATGCAGCCACTGCGCATCACAGTCCCCCTGCACGCGTGTCAATGTAAAGGCGGAAAACAACGCGGCCGGCATGCTCAGCAAAACAATGAAATGTCGCGCCGGCGGCAGATCCGTCAAACGTACCACCTGCAGCACCAGCAAATAGCAAAGCGGCGGCCCCATCGCCCAACAGAACCACAGAAAAAACCTGATATGCCCCGCGTAATCTTCCAGACGCACGGCAAACTGCAACCCGAAGGCACCCGCCAGAAACAGGAAGTACATAATAGGAATAAAAGCCTGACGCCAGTGCCGGGCGCGAAAAACGATATAAACCAGAATAAGAGTACTCTGGACAAGCCCCGTGATGGCCAGCCACTCAAGCAAACTGAAAGTGATGGCATAGTTAGACATTTCCACCCCCTCCAATAAAATAAAATGCGCTCAGCGGATAAGTTTTATAAAAATAACATATTCAGGGCGTTGGCGCAGGCAAAGTTGGCTTTCTTTTGCTGAGATCATTCTGCACTGTCTTCTTGCGCATATTCATGACCTGCTTTACATGCTGCGGATCAATCCCCAGTGTCTCGATCAAATACGCTTCCATGAAATTGACTTCATTCGGGTGCAAGTCATCTGCAGACAATAAAATTTCTTCAATCAAAATCCGCGCGGTTTCTTTCTCGCCCTGCTCGCTTAGGACAAAAGCCGGCATTTGCCGCGCCCAAATCGGCAAGGTATCGCCAACGGGCTGCATGCGTGACAGCTTATAGGCAAGATCCAGTGCCAGATCCATATCCTGCAAACGGTGACGCGCCAGAAAAACAGCCTGTGTCAGCCAGCGCCATTTGTTACCGACAGGCAGTTGACCCACCGTGCCGAGGTAATCAACAATCACCGCAATATCTTCTTTGACAGCCGTACCACCAAAATAATAGGCCGCCAGCATGGGCACATGATTGGATGCTGGATCCAGATCATTCAGAAGCCAGAACCAGGCGCCCAATTTCTTGTAATCGTAATTTTTGATAGCAACAACATTGCCGCCGCTATTGCCGAAGTTTTGCAACGTCATCGCGCCGAAACGATAGGAGAACTGGCTGTCCCCCAATGTCATGGCCAAGGCGCCGTTCTTG
>JBGTNC010000225.1:0-7303 GCA_041743265.1 Alphaproteobacteria bacterium
CGCGGGAACGCTTTGCGCAAGTTCAAAAACCTCTGGCCCGTTTGTAAGGTTTTCTTTGGAAAACTCAGGCCCAGAGAGCAGTTTTATCATCAATAGATAAGCTTCTTTTTGCGCATCAGGTTCTTTAAACTTCTGCACGAAGGACACAAATTTTCGGTGAGATTTGATAAGGCACTGTGCCTCAAGTTTATCCCAGGGGGTGATGTGTTTTGTGTCTATCTGTACATCGATAATCTGGTCTATGTCGATAATAACCGGTGCGTAAAGTTCTTTGATTTTGGCGGTGTCGCATTTTTGTATGCGCGTGGCGGTTCTTAGTGCTTGGCGGATATGATGCCAATTAACGGTTTGACGGTCTTTAATTTCCCGCGCCCGTTTAACGGGGTCGCCAGCTATACTGTTGGGGATCAATAATGTGTCTTGGACGGCATCGATTAGTTTTTTTTCAGCAAGGCCGGTATCGTGAGATATCGATTGAGCAGATTTCTCGAATTGTCCGAAGGTGGCGTAAAGGGAGGCAGCTTCAAAAGGCGCCGTGTAAAACGTCAATGCGCAGTCTTGTAGCGACTGTGTTCTATTATTGCAATGAACCTTTAACCCACGGGCATATTCTGGCCCTTTATCCGTTGCGATAAGTGTGGAGGCAATTGAAATTGTGGGGGTGATTTCATTTTGCGCTTGTATAGCAATATCAAGGAATTGTTTTTCGGTGATGTGGCCGTAAATATCGTCCAGATATGAAGTGTTAAAGGGGAGTTCTTGTTTTTGCGTTGATCCGAATCGGTGGGGAACTGAAATAATCGGGCGCTCTATACGGTTAAGCGCTTCCATCCAGTGTGCTGCATCATTGTAGCTTTTGATCTGAAGGTAGCCATCGATAAGCTGGATAATTGCTTCCGGATCTTGTGTAAGATTAAAGTGATTAAAAATTTTCCGGCAATTTTTCATGTCAGAAACCTTGCAAAAGGCCTTAACCAGTGCAATGGCAATGGGGTAATCCTTCGGCAGCGATATGCCCAAAACAGCGGGCAGAGAATCCTGAAGTTTTTCTTTGAAGGTATCAGGGTTGTAAATTTCTTCTCCATCGATCAGAAGCTTTTTGCGACGGTGGCTTAATTGGAAAAGGTCTTGCGCGAAGGTTGCTTGTGCATTGTTCTGCTGTGCGAGAAGAATGGCGCTAGCAAAATCGCCGCGCCGCATGCTGGTACGCATACGCGCAAGTACGGCCAGCTGTGCACATTGCGCAGATACTGGCTTGTTACGCGCGGCTTCGAATTCTTTTTGGCATGCGTTTAGTGGGATATATTCCTGTTTTCTGTCATGAAAGCTGTATTTGCTTGGACGCGGGAGGTTGCGCTTTGCCGCCTCGATGGCGGTTTTTATCCGGTCTTCTTGGTCTTTAGGAACATATGCAGCTGCGCGCATATGTTTTGTGAGCTGCTCAATGTAATACGATTGAGGCTCAACGTTTTGTGTCGTGCTTAAGTATATAAGGATGCTAAGGGCTTGGGGCTTTCGTTGCTGGTCTGACTCCGCTGCGCGAGATTTTATGAAATGGTCAAGCTCTGCTGCAATGCAGGCATCTGTTATCGGGCCTGTACTGCAGCGGTCAGCATGTGCAGGAAGGGGAAACAGAGCGATGAAAATTAAAAGAAAGAAAAATCTGGCTTTTGTCATTCCGCGCCTATCTTTTATGAAGTGCTTTTAAGCCACAGCCTGTTCTTGCAACATATCTTGCAGCTCGGCGAAGCGCTCGAGGTATTGGGCTTTGGCGGCGTTGGCGGAGAGGGGTTCGATGCGCCAGTCTTGCAGCGTCATCGGCGGCGGCCCAAAAAATTTGCGGCTTTCTTCATCGTCAAAACCGGCAATTTGTGTGGCTTCCAGATAGGCAGAAATTTTGTCGGCGCGTTTGACGAATTTTTTCATTTGTGGCGACATCACGGCGGGCAGGCCGAAGCGGATATGGATGGCTTGCATCAGCTTGTCTTCGAATCCACGGTAATCGACACCGAGCGCGTTTTTGAAAGGCGAGATCATATCGCCCACAACGTATTCAGAGGCATCGTGCAGCAGGGCCGCCATCAGCCATTGGTGATCGGCGTCGGGTTCCAGCGTCTGGCAGATTTTTTCGACCAAGACGGAATGCTGCGCCACGGAAAAGGCATGGTCACCGGTGGTCTGCCCGTTCCAGCGGGCGACTCTGGAAAGTCCTTGTGCGATATCTTCGATTTCGATATCCATGGCAGACGGATTAATCAGATCCAGCCTGCGGCCACTTAACATTCTTTGCCATGCGCGCATGTGTGGTGCTCCCTTTCGGTATGTTTTTATTGCCCTTTTTTTACCGTCTTGATGCCGCTTGTCAGCCTCTCTCATGCATGATAAACATAAGCCTATCAAGGCTTTTGCGCATTCGGGCAGATTCTGCGGTTGTTGGATTTATCTTAATCCAGCCAGACAGATTCGCCCAAGGTTATTTGTCAAAAGCAGGCGTTTTTAGCATTTCGAAAGGTAATCATCGTGGCAGGTAGCGTAAATAAGGTCATTCTCGTCGGTAATCTGGGGCGTGACCCTGAAATCCGTTCTTTCCCCAACGGTGGTCGCGTGGCGAATTTCTCCATCGCAACTTCCGAAAACTGGAAGGACAAAGCGACCGGCGAGCGTAAAGAACGCACCGAATGGCACCGCATTTCTGTTCTGAACGATGCGCTTGTGGGCGTTGTCGAACGTTTTCTCAAAAAAGGCTCCAAGGTTTACATCGAAGGCCAATTGGAAACACGCAAGTACGAAAAAGAAGGCCGTGAAGTTTATACAACCGAAGTTGTGCTCCGCCCCTACCGTGGTGAATTGACCATGCTGGATGGCCGCAGCGGTGGTGGTGATTCAGCCGCCAATGACTTCAGCGAACCGCAGGCGATGTCCGGCGGCAGCAGTTCCGGTGGCTCCTTCGCCGGTTCTTCGCAAAATGATATGGATGACGAAATCCCGTTTTAACGATACCTGATACGGGGGTCCGGTGGTTTCGTTTTCACCAGCCGCATTTATTAAAAAATGCCTGACGCCGCTGATTGTTCTTGGCAGTATTGCCATGGCCATCAGCGGCGTTTGGGTTTTATTGCTGGGGCATTGGGTGCCGCTGTGGCCGGGTATTGTCGGCTTTTTGTTTTCACTTTTGGTTTTTCCGCTATTGATGTTGCCTGCCGGATTCTTTGCTGGCGTGATGCAAGTCTCTGCACAGCTTTACCCGCGCGTGTCGCGGGTGTGCATGTTGTTGACCTTTGCTTACTTTGTGATGATGTTAAGCGGCTATGCCATTGTGCTGTTTTATGTGGCAAGCGGGTTGATCAACGCTGACATGCCCACCGTCTGGCCCGCCTTGATCTGGTCGGTCGCGGCCACGGTGACGCCCTGGGCGCTTTTTGCAACAAAGGACCGTGACAATGTTTTGTTCACGGGGCTGTTGTTTATGTTGACGCTGTCTTGTGTATGGGTCTTTCCGCTGGTGCCGTTCTACGGGCTGTCGATCGGCGCTGCCTATTGGCTGTTGTGCGTCAGCATGGGGGCGATGTTGTTGTTACAGGCAGGATACGAGAACCTGACCAATAAAAACAAAGGCGGTTTGCAAACGCCGCTATCGACAACGGTTTTTCCGATAGATGATGACGAGAGCAGCGATAATAGCGGCAAGTCTGCCAGCTAATTATTTTTTTGATATTTTTTTGATGTCTGTTTCCGCCTGACCATCGCGCAGGCGTAATGTCATTTTGTCGCCCACAGATAGTTTATCGACGGAGGAGATGATATTTCCTTTTGCGTCATATGCCACGCTATAGCCACGTTCCAACACACGCTCGAACGACAAGCTGTCGAGCAGGGAGGTAAGGTTTTGTACTTGGCGTGTGCGGTCATTCAAAATTTTAGCCTCGGTATTTTTTAAACGCTCCCCGTGGCTTTGCAGCAGGCGCAGGGCATCGCGTACACGTTGTTGCAACGGGCGGGTGGAGACACGCGCGGCAAGTTCAGCCAAAGTGCTGCGGCGTTTTTGTAACCATGTGGATAGGCCGCCATCCAGTCTTGCACCAAGATGGTCTAACCGTTGCAAGCTGTTTTCCAGCAGACGCTTCGGATCACCGAGGCCGCGGCCAAGGCCGGTCAATTGTGTCTGGTGTTGTTGCAAGCGGCGTTGCACGACCATAAACAAACGCTTTTCATCATCCAGCAGGCCCGCCATGAGCTCGGCACGAACGGGCACGGCTTTTTCTGCCGCTGCCGTTGGCGTGGGCGCACGTAAATCCGATGCATAGTCGATGAGGGTTGTGTCTGTTTCGTGACCCACCGCAGAAATCAGCGGAATTTTACTGGCAGCGGCGGCGCGTACCAGTGTTTCATCGTTAAACGGCATGAGGTCTTCAAGCGATCCACCACCGCGTGCCACAATAATCACATCGGGGCGCAGGGGGGAATCTTCTGGTATGGCGTTAAAGCCTTCAATCGCGGCAGTCACTTGTTGCGCAGCACCGTGGCCCTGCACCATAACGGGCCAGAGCAAGACACGGCGCGGAAAGCGTTCGTTCAACCTGTGCATGATATCGCGGATGACGGCGCCCGTGGGGGATGTCACCACACCGATCACATCGGGCAGGAACGGAATTTTTCTTTTACGTTCTGCTGCAAACAAGCCTTCTGCGGCCAGTTTCTTTTTGCGCTCTTCCAACATTTTCAGCAAAGCGCCTTGGCCTGCCAGCTCCATGGTTTCAATCACCATCTGGTAATTGGATCTGCCGGGGTAGGTGGTCAGGCGGCCTGTGCAGACCACTTCCATGCCTTCTTCGGGTTTGATGTCGAGGCGGCTGACAGTGCCTTTCCAGCAAATCGCATCCAGCACCGCGCTATCGTCTTTGAGCGATGTGTACATATGACCGGATTTGGCAACCGTGACGCGTGAAATTTCGCCGCGCACGCGCACGAAAGCAAATTCATCTTCCACCACGCGTTTCAGCTTATGGCTAATTTCGCTGACGCTATATTCCGGCGGGCCATTGGGTTTGGCGATTTCTTCTTCGGGTGCTGGTGGCAGGCCGAAGGGATCGTCTACATCAAAAAGATCATTGCCGCTCATCGCTTGTCCTTAAAAAAATCTTTCAGCAGTTGGCCGCATTCTTGTTCGTGCAGCCCGCCATAGACTTCGGGCTTGTGGTGGCAGGTCACGTGGTTGTATATGCGCGGGCCATGTTCTACTCCGCCGCCCTTGGGGTCATAGGCGCCGAAATAAAGGCGACGGATGCGGGCAAACGAAATGGCTGTCGCACACATGGGGCAGGGCTCCAACGTGACGTAGAGGTCACATTCCGGCATGCGCTGCGCCCCAAAATGTTTGCCGCCAGCTTGCAGGGCCAGCATTTCGGCATGCGCCGTCGGGTCATTGTCCTGCACGGTGCGGTTGCCGGTGCTGGCAATGACCATACCTGTGGCGGCTTCCACCAAAACGGCCCCCACGGGGACTTCGTTCATGGTGGCGGCCTGCTTTGCGGCGCCAATCGCCTGTAACATGTATTTGTTTTCGTCTGACATAGATATAAACTAGCAGAATGGACAAGACAGATCAAAAACCCGATGCACAAAATCATACCGCTAGCCCCAAGGGGGAGCGGATTGCCAAACGGCTGGCCCGGGCGGGCATTTGCTCCCGCCGTGACGCCGAAAGGCTGATCGCGGATGGTCGCGTCACCTTGAATGGTGCCGTGCTGGAAAGCCCTGCCGTGAACGTGACAGAGGCAGATCAAATCACCGTAGATGGTGTACGGGTCGGTGCCAAAGAACGGACACGTCTGTGGCGTTACCATAAACCGGCGGGCCTTGTGACCAGCCATAGCGATGAACAGGGGCGGGAGACGATTTTTGACGCCCTGCCCGAATCATTGCCGCGTGTGATTTCCGTCGGGCGGCTGGATTTGAACAGTGAAGGTCTTTTGCTGTTAACCAATGACGGTGAACTGGCGCGGCATCTGGAATTGCCAGCCACGGGCTGGACGCGTAAATATCGCGTGCGGGCCTTTGGTGATATTGAACAAGAGATGTTGGATCATTTGGAAGAGGGTGTGACGGTCGATGGCGTTAAATATGGCCCTATAACGGCCACACTTGACCGCCAGAAGGGTTCTAACGCCTGGATCGACATGACGCTGCGCGAAGGAAAGAGCCGCGAAATACGCAAAGTTTTGGGCTATCTGGGGCTAGATGTAAATCGCCTCATCCGCCTGTCTTACGGCCCGTTCCATTTAAGTGATCTGGAAGCCGAAGCGGTCGAAGAAGTTTCCACCGACGTACTACGTGCCGCCGTAGGCGATAAAGTCATCGGCTAAAGAAACGGTTGATTATAAATCGTCAGGTGACGTGTCTATAGATCGTCTGGCGACGCTTGCGGCATATGGCCGATCAGGCGTTTCAGCGCGACATTGTGCAAGCGGCGCGCAATGGCCAGCCACATGGGGCTGATGAGCAAGCTGAGCGCAATCACAGCAATCATCAAACGATAGCTGTCATCCGAAATGGCATTTACCGCCAAACCGGTGGCCGCGACGATAAACGAAAATTCCCCGACTTGTCCCATGACAACGCCACTGTGAAATGCACGGTCCCAAGGTTCGCCCAGCCAGTGCAAAATGGCGACGTTGGCAACGGTCTTCAAGAAGGTCACGATAAACAGGACAAGCAAGACGTGCTGCCAGTTGTTGACGATAAAATCGATGTCGATCAAAAGCCCGATGGACAAAAAGAACACCATCAGCAAAATCGCCTGAATAGGCTCAGCGGCTTTGTGTACAACTTCGCGGATGCTGGAATTGCCAATGATCAAGCCGGCAATAAAGGCGCCGTAAGCGGCTGAAAGCCCTGCCGCACCCGATAGTGTTGCCCAACTAAAGCAAAACGCCATCGCGGCCAGCGGAATAATTTCATGACGAGAAATGATCCAGCTGGACCAAGGCAGTTCAATTTTTTCGCGGCGTGACAAAAACCATGTCACGACCAGCAACAGACCCACGGCCATGGCGAGTTTAACGGCAATTGCTTTGCCTGCTGCTTCGGATCCTGTATCGGCCGCAAAGGCACTGACGATCAAAAGCATGGGGATCACCACCAGATCTTGCGCGATCAGGGTGGAAACGGTTGTACGTCCAACTGGTGTTTTCAGGTCATCGGTTTCTTCAAGAATTTTGATGGAAACGGCGGTGGATGATAATGCCGTGACAAAAGCAAAAACGGTCACTTGCTGCAACGGCCAATCCAGCGCCCAGCCCAGCAG
>JBGTNC010000226.1:0-11937 GCA_041743265.1 Alphaproteobacteria bacterium
GCCCGGAGCGCACCCATATCGTTCGACTGATCTTCTTCTGCGCGCGGTGGCGGCGGGCCAATCCAGAAATAAGGACGGCCACGGGGGTCTGTCAATTCGTTCATTTCCTGATCGGACATGCTGTAATGCCCCTGCACGACAGGACGGATTTCAGGAATAACACCTTGTACCTTGCGCGGAAAATTCACGCTCAGTAACGTATATGGATCCAAACTTTTACCGGCAAAGGCTTCAAGAATTTTAGGCAAGTACTCTCGCGCCACAGACCAATCCGGCTTGCCAGTATGTTCATCGTAATCCTGACTGCAGGCAATCGCCGGAATCCCCATCAACGTGGCTTCAATCGCGGCAGCAATCGTGCCGGAATACGTCACATCATCGGCCGTATTCGGGCCGTGGTTGATGCCGGTCAGCACCAGATGTGGACGAAAATCTTTCATAACCTGCTGCACGCCGAGCAAAACGGAATCCGTTGGTGTACCGGAAACGGAACAATGCCGTTTATCGTAGTGCTTCAGGCGCAGCGGCATGTGGATGGTCAGGGAATGCCCCGCCGCTGACATTTGTGTTTCAGGCGCCACGACCCAGACGTTGGGCGTAATGGCGCTTGCGATTTCTTCCATCACCCGAATGCCTTCGGCATGGATGCTGTCATCATTCGAAATCAGGATCCGCGCATCGGACAGATTTTCAGGAAATGTCAGCATATCAAGCCACCTTTCCGGATTTATTCAGGGCCGCAACAGGTTCCAGTTTTTTCAAACCACCCATATAGGGCTGCAACACATCAGGGATCAAAACACTGCCATCCGGCTGCTGATAATTTTCAAGCACTGCAATCAAGCAACGGCCCACGGCAACGCCGGAGCCATTCAGTGTATGCACATAGCGGGTGGATTTCTCCCCTTCCGCTTTATAGCGCGCCATCATGCGCCGCCCTTGGAAATCACCGCAGTTGGAACAGCTGGAAATTTCACGGTATGTATTTTGGCCCGGCAACCAGACTTCAATATCGAAGGTCTTTTTCGCCGAAAAGCCCATATCGCCCGTGCAGAGCGCCATGGTGCGGAAAGCAAGGCCCAGCTTTGTCAAAATCGTTTCGGCGCAGCCCGTCATGCGGTCCAGCTCTTCCATCGATTTGTCTTCGGAGGTAATGCTGACCAGTTCCACCTTATAAAACTGGTGCTGGCGGATCATGCCGCGTGTATCTTTACCCGCAGCGCCCGCTTCGGAACGGAAGCACGGAGTCAAAGCTGTCAGGCGCAACGGCAGGTCTGCGGCATCCAAAATACTGTCCAGCACCGTATTCGTGAGCGAGACTTCGGATGTTGGCACAAGCCAATGACCTGTATTGGTGCGGAAAAGATCATCCGCAAATTTCGGCAATTGACCCGTGCCATAGAGCGCTTCATCCCGCACCAGCAGCGGTACAGATAATTCGGTATAGCCATGTTCTTGCGTATGTGTATCCAGCATGAATTGCGCCAAGGCACGCTCCAACCGCGCCACACCACTTTTCAGCAGCACAAAGCGCGCACCGGACATTTTGGCGGCGGTTTCAAAATCCATCCCGCCAAGGCCTGCCCCCAGATCAACGTGATCTTTGGCACTGTTCATACGCGGTGTTTCGCCGATACGGCGGGCCTCTACGTTATCTTTCTCGCTTGTACCATCCGGCACAGATACATCGGGAATATTGGGCAGAACGCTCAGCATACCGTTCAATTCTTCGGATATTTTTTTCTCGGCATCTTCCATCTCGGCGATGCGTTCTTTATATCCGGCCACCTCGGCCATAATCTCGCTGGCGTCGCCACCTTTGGATTTGATAGCGCCGATTTGCTTGGATGCGTCATTACGCTTGGCCTGCAATTCCTGCATTTCGGTTTGCAGGCTGCGGCGTTTCTCATCCATTTCAATGATTTGGGGCGTCTGCGGTTTTAACCCGCGACGATGCCAGCCGGAATCATAAATCTCGGGGTTATCCCGAATATCTTTCAGATCGAACATTTTTATTCTCTATATGTGGAACTGTTTCCCAAAACCTCAAAGGGTCCCCAAACCCTGCACTTATTGTAGGATGTTTTTGATTCGAGGTCTAGGAAACTATGGATTTCTTTTACGCAGCATCCACTGCGGGGCTAGACTTCTTCTGCCCCATGCGCACCAGCAGAATGGAAACTTCGTAAAGCCCCAACAACGGCACGGCCAATAAAAACTGGCTCAGAATATCAGGCGGTGTCACCACAGCGGCGAGCGCGAAAATACCCACAATCATATACCGCCGTTTGGCGGCAAGCCCTTGCGCCGTTACCAACCCCGCACGCCCCAAAAGCGTCAGCAAGACAGGCAGTTGGAAGCACATACCAAAGGCAAAGATGAGCGCCATGCTGGTACTGAGATATTCGCTCACGCGCGCTTCAAGTTGTATCGGTAAGCCACTGGCAGGATTCAGATTTTCAAACCCCGCGAAGAATTTCCACGCCATCGGCATGACCAGCCAATACACGAAAGCAGCGCCCGCGATAAACAATATCGGGGTGGCAATCAGGAACGGCAAAAACACATTGCGTTCGTTTTTATAAAGCCCCGGCGCGATGAACTTCCAGATTTGCGTCGCAATGACAGGAAAGGCAATAAAACCACCAGCAAAGAAAGATAACTTCATGTAAGTCATGAAGGCCTCGCCCAGCCCCGTATAAATCATACGGCGGTTATCACCGTGCAAAACATCGGCCAATGGCGCCACCAAAAAGCCGTAAATATGATCCACAAAAAAGAAACACACGCCACTTGCCGCCAAAAAAGCGACAAAGGACAGGATCAACCGCCTGCGCAACTCCAGCAGATGCGCCATCAACGGCATACCCATTTCTGTATTTTCTTCAGCTGGTTGCATCTGTTTCTTTATCTTTGTGATCTACTTTCCCTGCCGCCAAATCATCCGCCTCTTCCACGGCTTCGGTATCGGGTGCGGGTGGCAAGGGCTGCATCATATTCTGGCGGCGCGCTTCTTCTGCGGCCTGACGCTCCAACTCGAACGACAGATTATCGCCGCCGGCCTTATTGGCTTCGCGCACGATATCTGCAAGCTCTTCATCTTGCATGACGCCCTCAAGTGATTTTTGAATATCACCCGTGAATGTTTTGATTTTCTTGGAGAATTTGCCAATGCTGTATAAAACACGTGGCAGATCTTTGGGGCCAATGACCAAAAGCGCAATGGCCAGTATGACCAGCAATTCCGTCCAGGCAATGCCGAACAAAGCCCTTACTCGCCTTTTTGATCTGGCGGAGGCAGGTCTTTTTTATCGTCATCCCCCTTCACACCGTCTTTGAAGTTGCGCAGGCCCTTGCCCAGATCGCCCATAATCTGCGGCAGCTTACCAGCGCCGAACAAGATCAGGACAATCACCAGAACAATAACGATTTGCCAGAAGCTGGGGATCATGCGTTGCGTTCCTCTTCATCATCTTCATCGTCGCCTTCATCATCCTCGTCGTCGAAGTCGCCGTCATCGGAGTCATCGTCGCCGCTGTCATCATCTTCATCATCGAAATCGGCGTCGTCTCCGTCTTCGTCTTCTTCGCTGTCATCGTCATCCTGATCGTCGTCGTCATCATCGTCGCCGCCAGCAGATGACACAGTTTCGGAAAATTCATCATCTTCGTCATCCATATCATCATCGCTATCCGCGTCATCAGCGGTTTCCATCTCGGCATCGAAATCTTCGTCTTCTTCATCATCTGAATCCGACTGGCCGATCAGGTCTTCGTCTGTGACTTCGTTCGGGTCAATATCTTCGCGGTCTTCGCCGTCGCCAAACAGGTCAGCTGTCGGCATCGCTTCAATTGCAGGACGTTTATCCAACAGACCCGCAGCCTTCAGCTCTTCCATACCTGGCAGGTCTTCCAGCTTTTCAAGGCCGAAGTGATCCAGAAAACTTTGTGTGGAAAGCCATGTTACAGGGCGGCCCGGTACTTCGCGGCGCTTGCCCGGTTTAATCCAGCCAGCTTCCATCAAGGTATCAAGCGCACCGGGGCTGGTGGCTACACCACGGATATTTTCAATTTCCGCACGTGTCACAGGCTGGTGATAGGCGATGATGGCCAATGTTTCCATGGCGGCACGCGTAAATTTTTTCGGCTGTTCTTTTTCCAGACGCATCTGGCCGCCCAAATCGGCAGCAGTGCGCAATGCCCAACGGCGGTCGCGCTGTACCAGTGTCACACCACGCGCGGCGTAATGTTCTTTCAGCATCTCCAGAATGTCGGGGATCAGCTTCACGCGATCTTCAGGGAAGCGCTCGGCGATTTGCTGGATCGTGACCGAAGAAGAAGACGCAAACAAAATGGCTTCGACCAGACGCAAATCATCTTGCGTGATGGCGGGCATATCGCCGTCATCTTCGTCAGACGCGTCACTGTCGCCCATATCCTCCGCTTCCGCTTCGCTGCCTTGCACTTCCGCCATTTCAGCAGCGGCTTCGTCAACCATGGCATCGGTATCATCCATGCCTTCCATCACAGCTTCGGCGATGGCGGAGAGATCAAGGTCAGCACCTGCAGCTTGCGCGGCGATTTCTTCCGGCAGCTCGTTCAGGTCTTCCATTTTTTGTTTTTTTGCTTTGGCCATGGTTTATGCCTCTTCTCCCTTGGTGCGGGTATCTTCTTCTGGATCAAAATTATCTTCGTCTGTGCTGTCTTGCGTCTCGTCTACATCCGCTTCAGCCACATCGATGTCAGGCTGCGCCTCTTCTGTATTGTCAACCGCCACGGCGGCTGCAGCTTCTTCAGCGGCGAGCATTTCGGCAAGCTCTGCTTCTTGTGCAGCCAGTTCTTCGCGGTCAATCGGTGTTTCTTCCGGCATTTCCGGTGTGATATCTTCCGCAGCTTTTTCTTCACTCGGACGGCGAATATAAATCGGCGCGTAGTTTTTATCTTGCTGGATTTGAATCAAACCGCGCTTGGCCATTTCGAGCGCACCGCCAAAGGTGGAGGCCACGGCAGAACGGCGCACGATTTTCTCTTTCGTGCCCTGCGGCAGGAACATAAACAGCGATACCCATTCCTGTGGTACTTTGCCCAGCATGTTTTCCATGCGCTCAATCGCTTCTTCAAGCGAAAAGAGTTTCACGGCATTCAGTTTATAAACAGAATTTTGCTGACGCAGCTTGATATCACCATAGGATTTCAAGAGGTCATAGAGCGTCATCTCGTAACGCGCGATGTAATCGGTTTTTAGACCTTCCGGCTCGCCACGGCTAAACACGTTAAAGCCCAGACGCGGCAGGTGGAACAGGTCATTTGCTACTTTGCGCATGGCTTCTAAACGGCGCAGCTGGAATTGCAGAGCCTCTGCCAGATCTTGCGCGGAAGGTTCGGCGACTTGTTTTTCTTCTTGCGGGATAAGCATACGGGATTTGAGGTAGGCCAGCCACGCTGCCATCACCAAATAATCCGCCGCCAGTTCCAGACGCAATTCACGCGCCTTCTCGATGAAATCAAGATACTGGTTCGCCAGCGCCAGAATGGAAATTTTGGTCAGATCAACCTTCTGGTCCCGCGCGAGCGAGAGCAGCATATCGATCGGGCCATCAAAATCGCCGAGGAACAGCAGCAGCTGTTCGCCTTCAACGCGATCTTTCAGCAGATCATCTTCAAATTTTGGTACGTCCGCTTCGCTCATATCCGTTAGCCGGTTTTCTTGTTATCGAGCATCTGGGCCAGTTTGCGGTGCAAATCATCCCGGTTGCTCTCGTTAAAGGAACCGCCGTTATCATTTCCGGTCATCGGAAAGGCGGTACGTTGTTTTTCTGCCGCAGCCAGTCGCACGGCTGCTTGATCTTGCACGCGGGGGCTATTGACCAAAGCCGTGACCCGATCATCCAAAGATGCATTACAGATCATGGTCAGGTCCATCCCCGCCGCCATTGTGGCTTCTACACGGGATTGCACGGTGCCGCCCAACGCTTTCATCGAAATATCGTCGGCGATCAGCACCCCGTCAAAGCCCATATGCCCGCGTATCACGTCTTGGACGATACGCGCGGAAACCGTGGCCGCAGAATCAGAATCTAATGCCGAGAATACCACATGGGCCGCCATGGCCCAAAGCGCCGTTTTCATATCTGTCTGCGCCAGATACTTAAAGGGCTTAAAGTCTGTTTTCTCCATGTTTTCAAACGTTTCATCCACCACAGGCATGGCGAAATGGCTATCCACCTTGGCGCGGCCATGACCGGGGATATGCTTGATAACCGGTGTCACCTGACCGCCCAGCAAACCGCGGCAAACAGCTTCACCCAATTTTCCGACCATATCGGGGCACGCGCTATAGGTACGGCTGCCCGATAAAAATTCATGGCAATCCGCGGCTGGCACATCCACAACTGGGGCGCAATTGACGGTAATCCCCATATCCGCCAGATCAAGCGCCATAAGGTAAGAGCTTAACCGTGTAGCATCGAACCCTTGCGTTTCATCCACCTGCGCCAGTTCGCCAAACAGATTGGCGGCGGCGTATTCTTGCCATTCGGGTGCGCGCAGGCGGGCAACGCTGCCGCCCTCTTGATCGATCAATACAGGCAAGTCAGATTTGCCGACGGCTTCGCGCACAGAGGCCACCAGATCTTTTACCTGCTGACGGGAGACGCAATTGCGGCGGAACAAGATAAAACCTGCAGGTTTTTCAGATGCGAAGAGATCGCGCTCGGCTGGTGTCAATTCCAATCCGGTTGCATCTACGACAATTGCTTTCAAGTCTTGCCAGTTTGTCATGATCAATGCACCACAATGCAACCGCCCGGGTTGCTGGATTTAAGGGTTTCACAAATTTCTTTGGCTTTGGCTTCGCTGACCTTGCCCGCTTGCAGACGGTTGAACACACCTTTGCTGCCCAAATCCACACGTTGCGTGCGCATTTGCAGGCTGCCTAGTATATCTGCGTGTTTCTTTTTCAAACGGCCCCAGTCTTGCGCAGCACCTTCGGTATTGCGGTAAGAACCCAGCTGGATATAAACCATATCCCCCGCTTTCGCAGCATCAGTCGTGACCGAGAGCATTGTCTCTTTTTTATCAACAGCGGCAATCACCGCTTTTGGCGCAGATGCTTCTGCAACAGGCTTTGCGACAGGCGTTGTCACGTTTTGCATGACCTGCACGGCTTCATCGGCTTTGGCACTAAACTTTTCCGCGCCGCTTTCCAGTTTTTGAATTTGCATGTCCATCTTTGGGGCCAGTTCTGCCGTGGCTTTCAACGCTTCGGTTGTATCCATGGGCTCTTCCGGTTTGGGCATCAAAGTTTCAACTGTTTTTTCTGGTCGCTTTTCCAGCGGGTCAAAAACGGTGCTGTCTTGATGGCGCACTTCCATGCCACCCGGATCATCCGGCGTGAATTTATAAACTTCTTTTTGCGCCACAATCACGGGCACATCCATGCCTTCGTATTTTTCTTCGCCTTCGGGATAGGCGTACCAGATGATGGCCGCAAACGCGACGATTGCCAAAACGGTCAAGCCGCCTTTCGGCAAAACACGCTCGGGCGCTGAGGGTGGACGACGGCCAATATAGAACGAGCCGATATTTTCATCTTTCGGCGGTGTACCGCCATTTGGTGTTTGCTGGTTCATCCGTGCATTTCCTCCATCGGTTGCACACCCATTACATCAAGTCCGGAAGCGATCACTGTCGCCACGGATTTTACAAGGGCCAGACGTGAAAAACTGAGCCCGCGATCATTTTCATGCAAAAAGCGCAAGGTTGTATCATCCCGCCCCTTGTTCCAGAACGAATGAAATTCAGACGCCAAGTTATGCAGATACGTCGCTACGCGGTGCGGCTCTCGTGCCTCTGCGGCTTGTTCCACCACGCGCGGCCATGCGGCCAGTTGACGAATAAGCTGCAATTCATCCGCAGATGTCAGGCGCAACATATCGGCACCCGATAGCTGCACGGCATCTGTTTCAATATCCGGCCAAATCTCGAGCGCGTTGCGCAAAACAGAGCAGCAACGGGCATGGGCATATTGCACATAGAATATCGGGTTGTCTTTGGACTGTTCGACCACTTTGGCAAAATCGAATTCCAATGTCTGGTCGCTGCTGCGGGTGAGCATGATAAAGCGGATGACATCTTTGCCGACTTTATCCAGCATATCGCGCAGCGTGACAAAAGTACCCGCCCGTTTGGACATGCGCACCGGCTCACCGTTATCAAACGTATGTACCATCTGGCACAGCGTCACGGTCAGTGTTGCTTTGCCAGCGGACAATGCTTTGACAGCGGCCGTGATGCGCTTGACGTAGCCATGATGATCGGCACCCAATACATCGACCAGATCGCTGCTGCCACGGGAGAATTTATCCCAGTGATAAGCAATGTCGTTGGCAAAATATGTCCATGAGCCATCGGATTTTTTCAAAGGGCGATCCGTATCATCGCCAAATTCTGTAGCTTTGAACAAAGTCTGTGGACGCTCTTCCCAATCATCGGGACGTTTATCCTTCGGTGCTTCCAACACGCCTGTGTAAATGAGCCCCTGATCTTCTAAAACTTTAAATGCTTTATCAACGGCACCGGCATCCACCAGTGCTTGTTCGGACGAAAACACATCGTGCTTGATGCCCATATCGGCGAGGTCCGTTTTAATCTCTGCCAGCAGCAGTTCAAGCGCCATGGCTTTACATACGGGATGCCACGCAGCTTCGTCGGCTGTCATCCATTTATCGCCATCACGCTTGGCAAGTGCTTCGCCGACATCTTTTAGATATTCACCGGGGTAAAAGCCGGGCGGAATTTCGCCGATGTCTTCGCCCAGTGCTTCGCGGTAGCGCAGGTAAACGGAGCGTGACAGGGTATTCACCTGATTGCCCGCATCGTTGATGTAATATTCGCGCACCACATCGTAACCCGCTTTGGCAAGCAAGGATGCCAGCGCATCCCCCACCACAGCACCGCGTGCATGGCCCACAGTCAAAGGACCTGTCGGGTTTGCGGATACGTATTCGATGTTTACTTTTTTGTTCTGACCCATGCCGCTGTTGCCGAAGTGAAGACCGGAGGACAATACATTGCGTATCGTCGCCGTCCATTCGGCATCTGCCAGACGGAAGTTCACAAAACCGGGGCCTGCAACGGTTGCTTCCGTCACGGTTTCAAGCGCGTTTAGTTTGGCGGCAATCGCCTCACCCAACTGGCGCGGGTTTTTACCGGCAGGCTTTGCCAATACCATCGCCGCATTGGTGGACATATCACCATGTGATGGATCTTTGGGCGGCTCCACTGTTACACGTGCAAAATCGGTACCTTCGGGCAGATCACCTGCGGCAATCATTTCGCCCAGCAATTGTTCCAGCGCGTTTTTATATGTTTGAAAGATGTTCATCTCATTACCTGATATGTATCAAAGAGGGCTTTGTGTTCCAAAAGTGCCAGACGGTCTGTCATGCTGGCGATGTAATCGGCGACGGTACGGGCGCGCCATTTTTCCGCAGTCCAGCCCTTGGGCGTATTTTCTGCCTGCTGGAATACGGCGGGCGGCAGGCATCGGCGGTGTTCCATGAACACTTCGAACAAATCCTGCACACATTGAAAAACTTTGCGACGCACGCGGCTGACCTCGTGATGGCGGTAGAAATGCGCCCAGAGGAAATCGCGCAGCTGTCTGTCCTTGCGCTTCAGGTCATCCGACATGGCGCAGGTCATTTGTTTGGCATGGCGCACATCATCAGCGTGTTTGGGTTTCAGGTCGGCCAGACGTTTCTTCGTCTCGCCCAAAACATCCAGCACGTAAACGCCCATCACATCGCGGATGGTTTCTTGCGTCAGGCGATAGGTATCGATATCAGGCCAGGTTTTCTTTTTCTGCGCGATAATCTCGGCAACCCAGTCCACTTCCTGCAAATCATCCAGCGTAAACATGCCCGCAGACATGCCATCATCCAGATCGTGGCTGTTATAAGCGATATCGTCGGAAAGCCCTGCAATCTGTGCTTCGAGTGAGGCATAGGTATCCAGCTTCAAATCCACTTGCTGGCGCAATTCATTCAGCGTGACTTCAAAATGCGGCTTCTTCTGCCCTTTCTTGATCACGGGGCCGTTGTGTTTGACGAGCCCTTCCAGAGATTCCCAGCACAAATTCAACCCGTCAAAATCAGGGTATTTCTTTTCCAGCTTGGTAATCACGCGCAAGGTCTGGTCGTTGTGGTCAAACCCGCCATAGGGCTTCATGCATTCCGCCAGTGCATCTTCACCCACATGGGCAAAAGGTGTATGGCCAAGGTCATGCGCAAGCGCGCAGGTTTCTGCCAGATCTTCATCGCACTTCAGCAAACGCGACAAGCCGCGCGCGACTTGCGCCACTTCAATGCTATGGCTGAGACGAGTGCGGAAATGATCGCCTTCGTGATAGACGAAAACTTGTGTTTTGAATTTCAAACGGCGAAATGCTTGGCAGTGAATGATGCGGTCACGGTCACGTTCAAACGCGCCACGTGTTTTGCTCGGCGCTTCGTCATACACGCGGCCAAGGCTTTCTGCAGGGCGGCTCGCAAAACGCGCAAAGCCATCCGCTGCCAGCATATCTGCCAATGCATCCGCAGCCTTTGGCGCGGTTGCGGCCTTCTTCGATTTTGACACCGAAGCGGCTTTGACAGGTTTCGTTTTGGCGCGTGGCGGCATGAACCCTCCCGACAAGGCGTAATAGTATTGATTTACAAGGCTTTTAAAGCATATTTTGCCATAGAATAAAAGGAGAATATGCGAAAGCAGGCCGCTGCTGCAGCCTGATTTTTATGAAAAAATAACCCGTTACTTGAAGGTCGGGGAATATCCCCTTAACGATAAAGCTGTTTTCGGTCCTGCTTGATGCCCTGACGCATCGTACGGGCCAAGCGTTTAGGCGCATGGGACAGCGTTTCGCGGAGGTCTTTGGCGTAATGCGACAGCATGAACATCTGCATACCCGTGGCGCATTTTTGGCCTGTGGTACCCAGTTTCATGTGGGCGCTATAGGTGATGTACTGCTTGGGGTCGCGTTCATTGCGGAATTTACGGTGGGAACCCCCGCCGCCATTGTCGTCGCACTTGAAGCCGTTATCTTGCATAAATTCGACAAACTTTTTGTGATCTTTGGGTACATTGCGCGTGAGCTTCAAAATATCTTCCAGCGGCTTGCCCTTCGGCGCGCTGAGGCCAAAAGACTCCATACCCTTTTTCAGCTTGTCCATATCGATGTCATCAAAGAAAGCACAGAGCGCACGGCCCTCGCCTGCGTCCATCGGGCCGCCGGCATTGCGTGTGGCAAGGTGGCTGAGCTGTTCGCGCACTTCTGCGACGTAATACTGGGCCTGTTTCGTTTCGTCTTTGAAAAACTTGCTCGATACCATGTTGTGCTTGCCTATCCCTGATGAGTGTCTTTGTACTTTTATCTTTTAAAACTTAACCCACTTTATCCAGCACTTCGAAATCAATCACCACGTTCTTTTGTGGCTCTGGCTGATACTCGCCGATCATATCGTAGGCGAATTCTTGTGCGGTTTTGCAGCAATCATCCAGGCTTTTTTCCTGAATAACCAGACCAACCAAATCATCCGAGGTGGCCAGATACATCTGGTCTTCCTCAACCCATTCGACTTTGATGACGACTTTGTTTTTCATGGCGGTCTTTCTGCTTATCTCTTGTGTTTCTGGATTATAACATAAAATAGGCAGAAAAAAGGTTAAAAACCTAAATATCCTTAAAAATCAAAGCTCTTTCCACGGCGCGGCATGGCGGGGCGACGTGCTTCCACGGGGGCTTCAGGTGTTTTTTCAAGGTTATAGAGGATGATTTTGGCCAAAGCCTGCGTATCGCCCTGAAAGGAATAGACGGCAGCCCTGTTCATCTCCTGCTCGCTCACCTGCGACCAGTCCAGCGTATAGCCAGCCTTTGCCGCCA
>JBGTNC010000227.1:0-1880 GCA_041743265.1 Alphaproteobacteria bacterium
GACGCTGTCCATGATCGGTATCCAGGGCTTTAACAGTGATGCTTTCCATGCTATCAATATACGTCAAACAAAGGAGCAATACCATGGAGACAACAAAGCGCCCCGCCGCCCCGAAAAAGAAACAGCAAAACCTAACCGGTATCATCGGTGTGATGAGCGTTCTGATCGTAATCGGCCTGTGTCTGGTTGTTTATGGCATTGTCAAAAAATCCGGTAAAAGCGGGGACACGGCCCCCACACAAACCGCGCAGCAGCAACAGCCGCAATACCGTACATTGCCGCAACAGCCGCCACCGCCCGTTGCAAACCCTATGCCCAGCTTTGAAAATAACGCATCGGCACCGAATGGCATGAAAACCATTACGCTGCCCGCGCGCAGCCGCATCATACAAATTTCACCCTATGGCAGCGGCGTTGCCATGCACGTCAAAACCATGCAGGGCGAATTCATTTATTTCATCAATACATCGCAAGGAAAGCTGGAGGGTGCGATACGCCTTGAATATGCGCCAATCCAGCGCATTCAGCCCTCTTCCCTGCCGACACCGCAAAAACGCCGGTAAACTTATTCCACCTTTGCAGGCACAGGTGTTTCCACCGCTGCCTGAATAGCTTTGAATACGCTGCCCTCGGTCCATTCTTCTGGCCCGCTGAAAGTTTGCAGCAAAGCGCCATCTCGCCCGACCAGAAAACTGATTGGAACACCTTTATAGGGCCAGTTCAGCGCGATCTGGCGGTCTGAATCGACATAGGCGGCCAGTTGTTCCAAATTCCGCTCTTTCAAAAACGCCAATACGTCTTCGACGGGTACGCGGTCTACTGAAATAGCCAATACGCGCAGGCCTTTGTCATGCATCATGGCTTGCAATTTATCCAGCGATGGCAATTCTGCGATACAAGGCGGGCACCATGTGGCCCAGAGGTTGACCAGTAAAACCTGACCACTGAAACCTTCCAGCGTCACAGGCTGCCCCTTCACATCGTAAAAGCGCACGGGCGCCAGTTTTTCAGCTGTATTTTCGGAAACGCTTGTGGATGCGGCTTCTGGTGGAGAAACCGGTACAGGTACCATCGCCATGCGCGCGGTCTGATCTTTTTTATCTTCCATTTCCATATCCGCCGTGTCTGATGGCTGTATCTTTGATAAAATGGTGTAAGATAACAAAATCGCGCAAGCCATGGCGGAAAGCATCAACAGAATGCGGTGCTGCGGCTTCAAGGGCATATCGGCCTCCTCCGGTCGATGAATAAAATCAAAAACGGTACGGCGAGTATAGAGAGACGCATATGAGATTAACAGTTTTTTCCAAAACCCTTTCCCTGTGCCTATGTCTGGGCATTACGCTGGCGACGCTTACAGGCTGCGGGATCAAACCCAGCTTTGTCGATCCGCCGCAAGGGGAAGCGCAAGATAACTTCCCCCGCACCTACCCAGACACTGCCACCGATCCGGCGCCAGAAAGGCTGATCCGCTGATGCTGACCACAGAATTCAAAAAAAACAAACTGCACATGGAAAACGTAGACCTGCAAACGATTGCCGATAAATACGGCACGCCGGTCTATTGCTATTCCACAGAGCAGATCACCAAAAATTTCAACGCCTACCGCGATGCCTTTGCGCATGTGACAGACCTTAAGAACGTCACCATCTGTTATGCCTGCAAAGCCAATAGCAATATTGCGGTCATGCAATTACTGGCAAGCCTTGGCGCGGGTGCGGATATCGTGTCCGGCGGTGAAATGGCGCGCGCGTTGAAAGCAAAAATTCCTACAAGCAAAATCGTTTTTTCTGGCGTCGGTAAATCGACGGAGGAGTTGGAAGAAGCAATCCGCCGCAACATCTTCCAAATCAACGTTGAGTCGGAAAAAGAACTGGTG
>JBGTNC010000228.1:0-9510 GCA_041743265.1 Alphaproteobacteria bacterium
ATTCACCGCATCCGAGTTGGTGGGCGCGCATATCACCGCATCTGAAGAGGCGCGGCATTTGAATTGCTACATCACCGAAACCTTTGACCAAGCGCGCACCGCTGCCAAAGAGGCCGATGCCCGCTATGCCAAGGGGGATGCGCTGCCGCTCGATGGTATTCCAATTGCCATGAAAGATTTGTTTTGTACCGAAGGTGTGCAAACAACCGCTGCCAGCAATATTTTAAAAGGCTTTATTCCGCCCTATGAATCAACCGTATCGGGCAATATGAAGCGTGATGGCTTGATTACGATGGGCAAAGCCAATCTGGATGAATTCGCGATGGGTTCTTCCAATACAACAAGTGCCTTCGGCAATGTGATCAACCCATGGAAGCGCGATGGCGATGATCGTGATCTGGTGCCGGGTGGTTCATCCGGTGGTTCTGCGGCGGCAGTGGCTGCACGTATTGCCATGGGTGCGACGGGTACAGATACAGGCGGCTCTATTCGCCAGCCAGCGGCTTTCTGCGGTATTACAGGCATCAAGCCGACCTATGGCCGTTGCTCCCGCTTTGGCGTGGTGGCTTTTGCGTCATCATTGGATCAACCGGGCCCCTTTGCCCGTACGGTGGAAGATAACGCACTGTTGCTGGAATCTATGGCAGGTTATGACCCGAAAGATTCTACATCCGTGAACGCCCCTGTGCCGCGCTATGCCGATGCGATTGGCAAAAGCGTGAAGGGTTTGAAAGTCGGCGTGCCGAAAGAATACCGCGTCGATGGCACCAACCCCGAAATTCTGGCGCTGTGGGAAAAGGGTGTTGCCATGCTGAAAGATGCTGGCGCTGAAATTGTGGATGTATCTTTGCCGCATACAAAATACGCGCTGCAAACCTATTACGTGATCGCGCCTGCGGAATGTTCATCCAACTTGGCCCGCTATGATGGTGTGCGCTTTGGCTTGCGTGTGGAAGGTGACAACCTGATCGAGACTTATGAGAAAACCCGCGCACAAGGTTTTGGCCAAGAGGTCAAACGCCGTATTCTGATCGGCACCTATGTTTTGTCTGCCGGTTATTACGATGCCTATTACAACCAAGCACGCCGCGTGCGCAAATTGATCTGGCAGGATTTCATCAATGCCTATCAAAAATGCGATGTGTTGTTGACGCCGACCGCGCCGACACCTGCCTTTGCCATCGGCGAAAACCTGCAAGACCCTGTGACGATGTATCTGAACGATGTTTTCACCATTCCAGCCTCTATGGCGGGTATGCCGGGGATGTCGCTGCCCGTGGGCCTGAGCGCCGATGGTCTGCCGCTGGGCCTGCAATTGCTGGGCAAGCCGTTTGAAGAAGAAACGGTTTTCCGTGTCGCCCATACGCTAGAGCAAGCGGCCAATTTTACAGCCCTGCCACAAACGCTTGCGCGCAAAGCGGCATAAAACAACACAAGCATCAGATAGAAGTGCAAAAGGAATAAAAGATGTCTGGAATTATCAAAGGCGAAACGGGTGATTGGGAAATGGTGATCGGGCTGGAAGTCCACGCGCAGGTCCTCAGTGAATCCAAATTGTTCTCGGGCGCTTCCGCTGCCTTCGGTGCGGAGCCGAATGCGCAAGTATCCCCCGTCGATGCCGGTATGCCGGGCATGCTGCCTGTTATCAACGCCGTTGCCGTTGAAAAAGCGGTGCGCACGGGCTTGGGTTTGAATGCGAAGATCAACTTGGAATCTATTTTCGAGCGTAAAAACTATTTCTACCCCGATCTGCCGCAGGGCTATCAAATCTCCCAGTACGAAAAGCCGATCGTGGGCGAGGGCGAGATTGAAATTGATCTGGCCGATGGTACTGTTAAAACAATCGGGATCGAGCGTTTGCATCTGGAACAAGATGCCGGCAAATCCTTGCACGACCAGCACCCGCAAAAAAGTTTTGTGGATTTAAACCGCTCGGGCAATCCGCTCATGGAAATTGTATCCAAGCCGGATATCCGCACCGCAGAAGAAGCCGCTGCCTATGTCACCAAAATCCGCGCCATCGTGCGTTATCTGGAGACCTGTGACGGCAATATGGATGAAGGCTCCATGCGTTGCGATGTGAACGTCTCTGTGCGCAAAGCAGGGGCACCTTTTGGTACGCGCTGCGAGATCAAGAACGTCAACTCGGTTCGCTTTGTCTATGCCGCGATTGAATACGAAGCGCGCCGTCAGGTGGAAGTGATCGAAGCGGGTGGCACGATTGTGCAAGAAACGCGTTTGTTTGATACCAAGACAGGCACCACACGCTCCATGCGCTCCAAAGAAGATGCGCATGATTACCGCTACTTCCCGGATCCGGATTTGTTGCCGCTGGTGTTGGAGCAATCCTACATCGATAGCATCCGCGCGACTTTGCCCGAATTGCCGGATGTGAAAAAGCACCGTTTCATGAAAGATTACGGCCTGTCTTTCCAAGACGCGACCGTCTTGATCGGGGAGCGTGAACGCGCTGCTTTCTTTGAAAAGGCCGCCAATGGCAATGATCCGAAACTGGCCGCCAACTGGTTGCTGACGGAATTGCTGGGTGCTTTGAATAAATCGGAAAAAGAATTGTCCGAAAGCCCTGTCACGGCTGAACAACTGGGTGGTTTGGTAGCTTTGATCACCGATGACACCATTTCCGGCAAGATCGCCAAGGAAGTTTTCGCGGAAATGTTCCAAACGGGCAAAAATGCGGCGGATATTGTCGAAGAAAAAGGCCTGAAGCAAGTGACCGACACGGGTGCTATTGAAAAGCTGGTCGATGAAGTGCTGGCGGAAAATGCCGATAAAGTCGAAGAATACCGCGGCGGCAAAGACACGCTGTTCGGCTTCTTCGTCGGTCAAATCATGAAAAAATCCGGCGGTAAAATGAACCCCGGCATGGTGAATGATTATCTGAAATCAAAATTGGAAGGATAGCCGAATGACAACAGTCCGCGGGCCCGAAAAGGGTAGAGCTGAACAGCTGGTTATTTCCGAAGATGCCAACCAGCGTTTCTTCGTCGGCCTTGGCTGGGACCCGAAAGATCCGCCGGATTCATCCGTACGGCTTCCGAAAAAACCCAAGGGCGGCGCGGCACTGTTTTTCTACTATCTTTTGTCGCCGTTCCATTTTATTCGCGTTCTATTTGTCGCACTGGCCAAGCTGATTGCGGTTGATATGTACACGCAAAATACCAGCAAAGCTGAAGACAAACCGGGCCGTGATGAAAAATCCAGCACGTTTGATCTGGATCTTTGCTGCTATGTACTGGATGCGCAACTGCAAGAAATTTGCTTTATCGGGCCTGAAGGCGATGCCTATATCGACCCATCTAAAGAGGTATATCACAGCGGGGAAGATCAATCCGGTTTTGGCGGCCCTGATGATGAAGCGATTTCGGTTGAAACCAAAGACTTGCCCGCGCATTACCACCATTTCTTTTTTGTGGTGAAAAGCGACAGCAAATATGCCTTTCAGGATGTGCGCAACCCCGCCATTCGTCTGGCAGACGGCAAGCTGAACGAAAATGTGCTGGAAAGCACGCTCACCCCGCCGGCGCATTATAATGCTAGCGGCTTTGTGTTCTGCCATGTTTGGCGGGATGGGGAGCGTTGGTCTTTCCGCAATCTAGATGAATATACCGGTAGCGATATTGCATGGCCACAGTTTCTGGCAACACTCATTCGCGCCGAAGCTGCCTGATATTCAAGCGGCGATCACATAAGGCAAAATATTAAATGACAAAACTTGTGGTTTTTGATGTCGATGGCACCATCCTCGACTCCTTGACGTTTTTTGAACGCGTACTGGCCGAATATTCGGTGGCGCAGGGCTTGCCCACACCTTGCTTTCATACCATTCGCACTGGCTACGGCGCGCCACATGATCATGACTTTAAATGGGGTGTCGACCGCGTAGAGCAGGTAAAACACCTCTATGCCGTGTATAGGTTGGCGGATGAATACGCAAGATCCGGCAAGCCGGAATATACGCCCGTGCTGTATGAGGGTGTGATTGACGGTTTGACGCATTTCAAAGATTTGGGCTATACGCTGGCCATCGTCACATCCAAGCCGGAAGCACCGCTGGTGCATATGCTGGAAGATTACAAAATCACGAACCTGTTTTCAGGCATCCGCCACGGGAATGATGAACAGCGCCGTGGTGAAAAAGAAAAACCAGCGCCGGATCAGCTAGCCAGCCTGATCCGCGAATTAAAATTTACGCCTGAAGAAACCGTGATGATTGGCGATACGACGATGGATATTCATATGGGTATCGGCGCCAAATCACAAACGCTGGGTGTGACTTGGGGCGCGCATCAGCGGGACTTGCTGACAGGTGCTGGCGCACATCACATCGTGGAAACACATTTTGATGATGTGGTTCTGACCGTGAAGAACGTTTTCGGCTAATCTCTTTTTATTTGATCTTACTGGCGGCCCTTCGCACGCTTTTTACCGACGTGCCTTCGCACCGGGCTTGCTGCGCTTGACGCTGGCAGACAAGGGGCGTTGCTCGGACGGCTGTTCCACGTAATGAACACCCTCCAGCTTGCGGATTTGTGCGGCAAACTTGGCAGGGGCATTCATAAAAAAGATACCGCGACGGCCTAATGTGCCGTCATCCGCTTGTACCTTCACCACATTTTGCAAGCCGGCTTCTTTGGCCATCTCGCGAATTTGTTTCATCGCCTGCGCACATTCGGTGCTGGCATCTGCCTTGCTGCGTGATCCTTTGGCGCGGATGCCGACGGAATACAGATAGCTGCGGGCTTTGTCGTTGAATTCCTTGGCGGGGCTCATGCTGCGTTTCTTGGCCATCAGATGCTCGCCCGGGGTGGTTGTGGCTTCGGATCATTGCCGAAACGCTCGATGTTGCGCACGCAAGGCAGTTTCGCAATCTTGGCGGCAACGGCATCGCTGCAAGTAATTGTCAGGCCGATTTGGCCGGGAATGGTTTTAAGGGCGGTGACTTCATGTTGCAGTTTTTCTTCACGCAGGAATTTGCGCACTTCTTGCAGCGTGCTGTTTTGCGCATTGTTCATTTGCATCATGATTTCAAGCGGCGATGTGCAAAAGCTGCCGGGCGTACCCTTCAGGTTCACATCATAATTGATTTTGTAGGTGTGATAGGTGTGACGCATGTAATGTCTCCATCTTCAATAAAAACGCTTGTTGGGCGATAAGGGCTGCCCAAGTCATAAAAACGCATCGTATATAGAATGATCAAATCTATAGGCCCTATGGGAGCGATTGTCAATTTGGCAGCTGTGGCATAAACTCGAAGCAGTGCAGCAATAACGGAGTTTTTTTATGTCAGCCCCTGTAGCCACCCAAGGCGGTATTCTGGAATATAAAGTAGTCATTTACCGCGAGCCATTACTGGGCTCGTTGTTTCTGGGCGGCTCGCGCGTGGATCCGCTCCGTTATTCCGATTTTCTGAACAAAAACGCCGCCGATGGCTGGCGCGTGGTGACGATGGAACGCGAAATTCGCCGCGAATTCATCTTTTTCAAACGCGAAGCCTTCGTGACGATTATGGAGCGCCCCCGCCAGGCGGCTTGAGGGCCTTTGCTTTCGGCTCAGCGACCTTGGCGACAGGGTTGTCGTTGGCACCGGCCATCGGCACTTCAATGGCTGTGGGTTTTTTCTCCACATTGGGATTATCGTTCGCAGGTGTCGCTGTCTTGGCGGCTGTCTGGCTAAATTCGGTGGCAATTTTTGCCGTCTTGGCCAGTTTCGGCACGGCATCTTCGCCCAGATCATGCTCGGTAAACGGCACGGGGATTGGCCCTGCGTCCGGCACATCTGCTTTGCCTTCCAGCTTCAGCATTTTGCGGATGGCGAATTTTACATCTTCCCAAATAGCAGGTGCGCCGCCCGGTGTGACACGACGTTCCGCATCCAGCAAGACCGATGCATTAATGGCATGGGCGAGGGCGATCAAGCCGTGTCCTTCGGCGGAGCCGATCATGGCGAAAGCATAACCAGCTGCTGCCGTTTGTGCTTTCGGGTGGCCGCGATGCTCTGCGTATTCTTTTAAAACGTTGCGCAAGCTAACACCGAAAGAAACCGCCAGAATGGGCAATACAAATAAACCTGCACCGCCTGCCATCAGCCCCGCACAGGCAAAGCCTGCGTTGATATAAAGGTCAGGGCGCTTGATGGCGAGTGTTGCCACATTGCGTACATGGGCGAGTTTGCTGATTTGCTCAGGTGCTTTTTTCTCGGCAACAACTTCTTCAATGCCGGAATCTTTTGCTATCTGTGCAGCTTTTTTCGCATCCATCGCATCTGAAATACTTTGGGCCAAGCGGAAGTTACCGACCGCCAGCAAAAAGCCTGTAACGGCGGGTAATACCGCGCCCGTGGCAACGGCCACGCCGCCTACAACCAACAAGGCAAGACCGCTGGAGCGCAACGGCGTGCGGCTATCCAATGCGATCTTTGTCAGCTGCGGAAATTTTGTGAGAATTTTGGGCTGGATGATGCCCATTGTTTTTAATGTGACAGCAGCACCCGTGGCGCCAAGGCAGGCAATAAAGCCAACGGGGTTTGTTTTGGCAAAGAGCAAAACATCGGCCACGCTGTAAACGATACCTGGATCGAAAACGACTTCCTTGATGAAAACACCGGGGGTCATTTTACGCGATTGACCGATGATAACTTCTTTTGCCGGAGCGCCTGCCATCTGCTGGCTCACTTTCTGTGATGTGAAATGCATTATCCTTGTACCCCATTTTTATGGTTTTTGCAGGGGGGCTATGCGTAAATATTTTCAGGCAAGAACGGGGTCATGTTGTGCCGCACAAAATATCTTGTCCGCGCAAGGATATAGCGGGGGTTCTTGGCGAAGGTTGGGGTGTCGGGGTGAAATATTTCATTTTCATAACAAATAAACCGTTATATTTTAATGGGCTAATGGACGGGTTTTCGAATCTTATCTGTGTATAGACGTAAAAGTGCTGCCCGCATCCGCGCCTTTGACCCCTGCGCGTGCGGCTGGTATAAATGGCCTATTGAAAAGGAAATGACGCATGTCTCTTAATGTTCAGACGCTAGTGAAATGTATTGTGGCGGTTGCGGTTTTATCCGTCGGCCTTATTCTGACGCAGATGTGGTTTACCCTTTTTGCCGCAGATATTTTCTGGAAGTTACTGGTGACCTTGGTATTGCTGGGCGGGCTTGTCAGTTTCCTGATCGCGGTCAAGCAAGATTTATCGGAAGATAAAAAGCTGCGCGACGACAAGTACCTCGATTGAATCTAATGTCTGCGCAAGATATCAGATATTACGACATGATCGTTTTTGGTGGCGGCATCGCGGGCTTGTGGCTCGCGGGCAAACTGAAACGCGCCGGATATAATGTCATCCTCATTGAAAAAAATAAATTGGGCAGCGGGCAAACGCTGGCGTCCCAAGGTATGATTCACGGTGGGCAAAAATACACATTGCAGGGCAGCGTGACGCAACACGCCAATTCCATCGCGCAAATGCCCGCCAGATGGGAAGCAAGTTTCGGCGGCTATGGCGAAGTGGATTTGACGGCGGTTAAATTCCTCAGTGAACATCAGATTATGTGGCCCGCAGGATCTGTTTTGTCCGATGTTGCTGTTTTCGGTGCAGCCAAGATGGTCAATGCCGAAACGCGCAAATTAAAACGCACTGAATTCCCGGATGTATTGCGCGATAAAAAGAAATTCAAAGGCGCTGTCTATGAAATGCCTGAAAAAGTGCTGGATGTACGCACACTTGTGCAAACGCTCGCAGCACCGCTCAAAGGCCGTTTGTTAAAAGGCGACGTCAGCGAAGTCCTGCCAGATGGCCAAGCCGCCGTGAACGGTATTGTGATGCAGGCTCAGTTGATTATTTTCACGGCCGGTACGGGTAACGAAGATGCTTTCAATATGCTGCGCATCACCGAGCGTTATACGCAGCGCAGGCCTTTGCGTCAGATCATGGTGCGGCCCGTGCCTTATGCGCTCTACGGTCACGGCATTGTGGGTAAACCCAAGCCACGTATGACAGTGACCGCACATCCCAACGGGCGCGATGGTTACGTCTGGTATCTGGGCGGCAATGTTGCCGAAGAAGCCGCAGGCATGGATGAAGACGAAGCCCTGAACTTCGCGCAAAAAGAACTACAAGACGTTTTCCCTGATATTGATTGGAATAACAAAGAATGGGCCACATGGGTGGGTGACCGCGCCGAGCCTTATGATACAGACGGTACCTTACCGCCAGGTCCCTTCGTGCAGCAGCGCGGAAAAATTCTGATTGCCTGGCCGACAAAGCTGACCTTCGCGCCCGCATTGTCGGACAACGTTTTTGAATGGCTGAAAGACAAAGACATTACCCCCACCGCCAAAGACGCGCCGCCCGCTGAATTGCCCGCAGCCGAAATTGGCACCTACCCGTGGGAGGATGCGCAATGGCGCAAACTGACATGAGCAACGTGGTTGGTCCCTTGCCACAACGCGTTTTTGGCCGCAGCGGAAAAAACGTCAGCGTGCTGGGTTTGGGCACTGTCAAATTTGGCCGTAACAAAGGCGTTAAATATCCGGGCGGCGATGGCTTTGCGCTGCCGTCAGATGCCGAAATTGTAAATTTGCTGGACCTCTCAATAGATCTCGGCATCAATTTAATCGATACCGCACCCGCCTATGGTACAGCGGAAGAACGTCTTGGCGCCCTTATGAACGCGCGGCGGGATAAGTTTTTTATCGTCAGTAAAACAGGCGAAGAATTTGATGCGGATGCAGGCACATCAGAATATATTTTCACTGCCGCACATACACGCCATAGTGTGGAGCGTAGTTTGCAAAGATTGAAAACAGACTTTATCGATTGCCTGCTGGTACATGCAAACCGCGATGACGTGGCTGTTATCAACAACACCCCCGTGCTCGAAACACTCGCGCGGTTAAAAGAAGAAGGTAAAATCGGCCAGTTTGGTATGTCGACCTATACGGTCGAAGGCGGCACACAGGCCGCAGAATTGTGCGATGCTGTGATGGTCGCGCATAACCGCGATTATACCGCCGAAGCCGTTGTCATTGCCCATGCCAAGGCGCAAGGCTGCGCGGTATTGGTGAAAAAAGGCCTCGCCTCCGGCCATATGGCGGATGCCGCGACCTTGGCCGAAAACATCGGTTTTGTACTGCAAACATCGGGGGTCACCAGCCTTGTTTTTGGCAGCCTGAACCCCGAAAATATCCGCGCCAATGTCCGCGCCGCTCTAGCCGCATTATAATTTCTTTGTTTTCAGCGGTTTAGTGCCGGTATCAAGACACTTTCATTTTCCAGCCCATCCATATATGATGCCGAAAATGACGTTCGCGTGGCAGATTCTGCCCGCACACTGTCAATTGCGGAGACGTGGCCGAGTGGCTGAAGGCAACGGTTTGCTAAATCGTCATACGTTGTAAAATGTATCGTGAGTTCGAATCTCACCGTCTCCGCCATTTTCTCTTCCAGTAAGATCCAGAGAAGTTCAGAAGATAACAAAAGCGCCGCAAAACGG
>JBGTNC010000229.1:0-1765 GCA_041743265.1 Alphaproteobacteria bacterium
CGTTTGATCCGCCAAACCACAGCGGGCAGTGCCAAAGCACTGACGCTGGAACTGGGTGGTAAATCCCCGACCATCGTTTTTGAAAATGCCGATCTTGATAGCGCTGTTGAAGGTGTTGTTGATGGTATCTGGCTTAACCAAGGCGAAGTCTGCTGCGCAGGCTCACGCTTGCTGTTGCAAGAAGGCATTGCCGACAAGATGATCAAAAAGCTCAAACGCCGGATGAAGAATCTGCGTGTGGGTTCCCCGCTCGACAAAGCGATCGACATGGGCGCGCTTGCCAGTGACGAACAGTACAAAAAAATCGACAAGCTCGTAAAACTCGGCGTGAAAGAAGGCGCTGAGCTCGTACAGCCCGGCAAAGACAGCTGCCCGACCAAAGGCTGCTTCTACCCGCCGACCATGCTGTTGAACGTACAGCCGTCATCGACCGTATCCGAAGTTGAAATTTTTGGGCCCGTGGTGACCGTCATGACCTTCCGCACACCGGAAGAAGCTGTACAGCTGGCCAATAACAGCCGCTACGGCCTGGCTGCGAGTATCTGGAGCGAGAACATCAACCTCGCCCTCGACATCGCCCCCAAGCTGAAGGCAGGCGTTGTCTGGATCAACTCCACCAACCAGTTTGATGCAGCCTGTGGCTTTGGCGGCTACCGCGAATCCGGCTTTGGCCGTGAAGGTGGACGCGAAGGTATGTATGCCTACCTGAGACCATCTTATCTGGCCGAGTTGCCGTCCTATAAAGATAGCAAAGCCAAACGCTCCGCTGCGGCGCACGTCAAAGCCGTAGAAGGCCTTGGCACCATTGACCGCACGGCTAAACTTTATATCGGCGGCAAACAAGCACGGCCCGATGGCGCCTATAGCCTGTCTATTCTGGATACCAAAGGAAAACTGGCAGGCCAAGTCGGTGAAGGTAACCGCAAGGATATTCGCAATGCTGTAGAAGCTGCTAAAAAAGCTGATGGATGGGGAAAATCCGCCCACCATCTGCGCGCGCAAATTCTTTACTACATTGCAGAGAACTTATCCGCCCGTGCAGATGAATTCAAAAAACGCCTGACCGATTTAACAGGTGTCACACCCGCACAAGCCAAGAAAGAAGTGGATGAAAGCATTCGCCGCCTCTTTACCTATGGCGCATGGGCTGACAAATACGATGGCGATGTGCATTACCCGCCTGCCCGTTTTGTGGCTGTTGCCATGAAAGAACCTGTGGGCACGCTGGGCATTGTTTGCCCGGATGAAAACCCGCTCTTGAGTTTTGTGTCGCTCTTCGCGCCAGCCATGGCCATGGGCAGCCGCACTGTGATCGTTCCGTCTGAAAAATACCCACTGCTGGCCACCGACCTGTATCAGATTTTTGATACATCGGATGTACCTGGCGGCATTATCAACATCGTCACAGGCCACCGTACAGAACTTACCAAAACACTGGCCGAGCATGATGACGTGGATGCCCTGTGGTATTTCGGCTCCGACACCACCGGCAGCGAAATGGTAGAAAAAGCCTCCACCGGCAACCTGAAACGCACATGGGTCAACAACGGCCTACAGCGTGACTGGTTCAACCGCGACCAAGCCGAGGGCGAAGAATATCTGCGCTACGCCACCGAAATCAAAAACGTCTGGATCCCCTATGGTGAAGGCGAAGGTGGCGGCAAAGCGTATTAAGCTAGCTGGACGTATAAAAAAAGCCCCGTATATACAGCGAGGCTTTTTTTATATTCTACTTTTAATCAGGCCGTTGGGCCATTGCGTTTGG
>JBGTNC010000230.1:0-12099 GCA_041743265.1 Alphaproteobacteria bacterium
GGGCCCGGAGCCGCTAGGGTGACGCATGTTCAAAAGACGCATTCCTCATACACTTCGCCAGAAGTTGCACGGTTTCTTCTGGCCCAAGATGGGTCGCAAACGCCTGAAGGCTTATTACCAGCACCGCATGGGGCGCTTGCCGGGCACGCCGTATTTTATCGCGTCAGGGCTGGCGACCGGTATTGCCGTATCGCTCACGCCGTTTCTGGGGCTGCATATTCTGATGGGTGCTATTCTGTGCTGGTTTCTGCGCAGCTCTCTGCTCGCCATGTTTTTCGGCACGTTGATTGGCGGCAATCCCTGGAGCTTTCCGTTGATCTGGGTCGGCACGTATTACATCGGTCATTTGATGTTGGGGCACGCCGAGGTATTGGACGGCGTCGGGCAAGGCATGGGTATGGAAACGGCGGGCGATCCTGGCGCGCTCAGCCTGTCGATGTTGCTCGACAATCCGCTGGAACTGCTGCTGCCCATGACCTTGGGGTCGCTGCCGTTGATCCTGCCGGTCTGGTTCCTCAGCTTTTATCTGTGCCGTCGTGTCATCATCCGCTACAAAACCGCCCGTCTTTTGCGCATTCGCCGCAAAAACTTGCCGGTGCTGTAATGCAGACGGGGGGAGACGCATGATTTTGGGTATCGGCACAGACCTCACCAGCATCGACCGTATCCGTCAGGTTCTGGCAGATCATGGTGATCGTTTCATCGCCCGCTGCTTTGCGCCAGAAGAACATGAATATGTGGAAGAAAAAGCCAGCGAGAAGCCGCATCTGGCTGCTGGCGGTTATGCCAAACGCTGGGCCGCAAAAGAGGCCTGTGCCAAGGCGCTGGGCATGGGGATTCGCGGCGATATTTACCTGCGGGACATCATTATTACCAATGATTCCGAGGGAAAACCGTCTCTTACCCTGCAAGGCGGGGCGAAAGACCGTTTGACCCGTATGACACCAGAGGGTATGACTCCAGTTATACATCTCAGCCTGACGGACGAGCCGCCCATGGCGCTGGCTTTCGTGGTAATTTCCGCAGTCGCAAAAACAGCATGATATGCACAATAGATATGCACAAGGCAATCCAATGATGACCGACGATAAAAACATATATACCGATATCGATGAAGCTGAAGAAGATGCGCTTCACGCCGCCAAGAAAAAAACGGTAAAAGAAAAAGACGATTTCGCCGAACTGGTACGCGCGATGGTTTTCGCCGCCGTGATCGCGCTTGTGATCCGCACGTTTATGTTCGAGCCTTTTAACATCCCCTCCGGTTCCATGTATCCGTCTTTGATGGTCGGGGATTATTTGTTTGTTGAAAAATATTCCTACGGTTACAGCCAGTACTCTTTCCCGATGGGGGTTATTTCTTTCGAGGGTCGTAAATTGTACACGGCACCACAGCGGGGCGATGTTGCCGTGTTCCGCAAACCGACCGATACCAACATCGATTACATCAAACGTTTGATCGGCCTGCCGGGTGACACCATTCAAGTCAAAGAAGGCCGTTTGTATATCAACGGCGAAATGGTCGTGCGTGAATGGCTGGGCACCGAGCAAATCAAAGATGATGGCCGCTTCACTGTTTATCAAAAGTACCGCGAAACATTGCCAAATGGCGTTGTGCATCATATCTATGAAATTTCCGATACGGACCATTTCGACAATACGCCGGAATATACCGTACCCGCAGGGCATTACTTTGCCATGGGGGATAACCGCGATAGCTCGCTGGATAGCCGTGCGCAGATTGATGTTGGTTTTGTGCCCGAGCAAAACCTGATCGGCCGTGCCGCCGTTTTGTTTTTCTCGACCGAAGGCCTTGGTGATACCTGTGATCGTGAAGGCATTTTTGCTGCGATGAAATCTGTTGGCTGCAAAGTGATCGAATGGCCACAGGCTGTGCGTTATAGCCGGATGTTCCGCCGTGTCACCTCGTTCTGATCTCGAACAGCGTCTGAATTATAAGTTTACCAGCAAGACATTGCTGGATAACGCCCTGACCCATGCCAGCGTGCAAGGACAGGAACAGAATGAACGTCTGGAATTTCTGGGCGACCGTGTCTTGGGGCTGGTGATTGCAGCTTTGCTATATAAAACCTTCCCCGATGAAGCAGAAGGTGATTTGGCCAAGCGGCACACAGGGCTTGTGCAGCAACGCGCACTGGCAGAAATTGCGGCAGGGCTTGATTTATCCGCACATATCATTTTGTCGGGCGGGGAGCGTAACGCCGGTGGCGCACAAAAAGATGCAATTTTAGCCGATGCCGTTGAAGCCTTGATAGGCGCTGCTTTCTTGGATGGCGGCTATGCGGCTGCGGAGCGGATGGTGACAGCGCTTTGGTCGCCGCACCTGCACCGCCAGACAGCGCCACCCGAAGACCCGAAGACGAAATTGCAAGAATGGGCGCAGCAGCAAGGCTTGCCGCTACCCGTTTACGACCTGGTCGCACAAGCAGGGCCGGATCATGCGCCGATTTTTACTGTTGTGGTCAGCGTGGAAGGGCAGGGCAAGGCGCAAGCCGAAGCCGCCAGCAAACGCGCGGCCGAGAAATTAGCTGCACGCGTATTACTTGACCAGATCGGAAACAAAACACTATGACGTCCGTCCTCACCGAACAACATTGCGGCTTTGTCAGCATTATTGGTGCGCCAAATGCCGGTAAATCAACGCTGGTCAACAGGCTGGTGGGGGCGAAAGTTTCCATCGTCAGCCCCAAGGTGCAAACCACCCGCACCCGCGTGATGGGTATTGTGAACCGCGCCGCCGCGCAGATTGTTTTTATTGATACACCGGGTATTTTCGAGCCACGTAAGCGTCTGGAAAAGGCCATGGTGGCTGCCGCATGGCAGGGGACATCGGACGCTGAAGAAATTCTGTTGCTGGTCGATGCACAAAAAGGCCGCATCAGCGAAGATACAAAATCAATCATCAGCAAGTTGAAATCCACAAAGCGCGAAGTCATTTTGCTTTTGAACAAAATCGACATGGTTAAAAAAGAAAAATTGCTGGAACTGACCGCAACGCTGAACGCCGAAGGCATCTTCAAAGAAGTTTTCATGATCTCCGCCCTGACGGGTGACGGGGTTGATAAACTTTTGGATATTTTGGCAAGCCGTATGCCGCAAGGGCCATGGATGTTTGGCGATGACCAGATTTCCGATATGCCGATGCGTTTGCTGTCGGCAGAAATCACGCGCGAAAAAATCTTCCTGCAACTGGGGGATGAATTGCCCTATGCCAGCACGGTGGAAACCGAAGAATGGGAAGAATTTGATAACGGCAGCGTGCGCATTTCGCAAACCGTTTATGTGATGCGCGATACACAAAAGGCGATCGTGCTCGGCAAGGGCGGCGCACGGATTAAAAAGATTGGCCAAGCCGCACGCGAGGAGCTGGAAGAAATTCTGGAACGCCGCGTGCATCTCTCCCTTTTCGTGAAGGTGCGCGAAAAATGGACGGATGATCCGGCACGCTATAGCGCCTGGGGCCTCGACTTCAATTCCTGACGTTTCAGGGCCTTTTTGCCCTGTTTTATGCTTAATCTAGGCGGATCGGATGCATAAATAGGCCGATATCCCGCTTTAAATCATGCGAATCGGTGCTATATTCTTTTGTCTTTCGGGGGCTCCTCTGGCTCCTGATTATGTTATTTACAGGATTGCTGATTTATGAGCTGGACCGACGAACGTATCGCACTTCTTAAAAAGATGTGGAAAGAAGGCAAAAGCGCTGCCGAAATTGCCAAGAGCCTTGGCAAAGGTGTGACGCGCAATGCCGTGATTGGCAAAGCCCACCGTATGGGTTTGTCGGGCCGTCCGTCGCCGATCAAAAAAACCGCTGCGCCGAAAAAAGAGGCCGCACCGAAAAAAGATCCACCCAAGTCAACGCGCAGTAAAAAGACAGCCGCACCCGCCGCAGCGCCGAGCGCGAAAGCGGGCAGCCCTGTCAAGGAAGCCGCTGAAGACGTTAAGCTGTTTGAAAAAGATGTTATTCCACCGGGCGGCGGCGTTGCACTGATCGACCTGACGGAACGCATGTGCAAATGGCCCATCGGTGATCCGCGCGAACCTGATTTCACATTCTGCGGTCGCGGCATTCGCCCCGGTACACCTTATTGCCCGGACCATGCTGCCATGGCCTATCAAACATCCAGCCGTAGTCGCGGGGGCGCACATGCCCATGCACAGGCCGCTGCCAAAAAAGCAGCAAAGGCAGAGGAAGATGTCGAAGATGAAGTCGATACAGCCGATGATGATGTTGATGATACAATCGAGGCAGATGATGATGAATAAGCAAGCGGCCTAAGGGTCTTTGCTTGCAAACAAAAAACGCCCTGTTTTTACAGGGCGTTTTTTTTATTGTTGTCTGGCAGGTTGCGCTTAATTGGTCGGGCGCACTTCGGTGACTTCAGGAATGAAATGACGCAGCAGGTTTTCAATCCCTGTTTTCAAGGTCGCGGTGGAGGACGGGCATCCCGCACAGGCGCCGCGCATTTGTAAATAAACCACACCGTCTTCAAAGGACGAGAAAACAATATCGCCGCCATCGGCTGCCACCGCAGGGCGGATGCGGGTATCCAGCAGTTCTTTAATCTGGCGGACAATTTCGTCATCGTCTTCATGTGCCGATGATGTGCCGACATGATCGGCATCGTGCAGGTGCTCATCTGCCATCACGGGTTGTCCCGTTGTGAAATGTTCCATGATCACGCCCAGCAGCAGCGGCTTTAACTGCAACCATTCCAGGTTTTCGCTTTTGGTCACGGTCACAAAATCGCTGCCCAGAAATACACCGGCCACGCCCTCAATCGCAAACAGGCGTGCAGCCAAGGGGGATGCGGCTGTTTTATCGGCAGAGGTAAATTCCGCCGTACCTTTGACCATCACTTCACAGCCGGGCAGAAATTTCAAAGATGCCGGGTTGGGGGTTTGTTCGGTCTGGATAAACATTTACGGTATTCCTTTGCTGGTTGAGTATACAAAATGGAGCTCTTGGTCCGGAAAAACAAGGGGGTGAATGGCATGGGCCGCCTGTGCGGCTTCTGCAAACCCTGTCAAAATCAGCTTGAGTTTATGCGGGTATGTCGCGACATCACCCACGGCAAACACGCCTTTCACAGCGGTTTCGCAAGTGGCTTGTGTGACGGGGATGTGGAAGTGCTCGATCCCGAGCCCCCAGTCCGCAAGCGGCCCCAGCTGCGGAGTCAGGCCAAAAAATGGCAATAAAACATCGGCTTTTAATGCGCGTGCGTTACCATCCAGATCTGTCACACTCACGCTGGTAATCTGCCCATCTTCGCCAGTTAGGCCGTGTAGTTGATAGGGGATGACCATTTCAATCTTGTCGTTATTTTGCGCAAGTGTTTGCAGGCGCGATACGCTTTCGGGGGCCGCGCGGAATTTATCGCGGCGATGCACCACGTAAATTTTCTCTGCTACATCTGCCAAAGACAGTGCCCAATCCACAGCGGAATCGCCGCCGCCTGCAATGACCACGCGTTTGCCTGCAAAATCCTGACGGCGTTTCACCATGTAAAACACGCTGGTATCTTCAAAGGCTTCAATGCCTTCCAGCGGTGGGCGGTTGGGGCCAAAAGATCCGGCACCTGCGGCAATCATGATGGCGCGGCAAGTAATAACGGTCCCGCGTGATGTCGTGATGCGCAAACGGTCATCTGCCAGACGCTCCAGCTTTTCCGCTTGCTGGCCGAGGTGATAGACGGGTTGAAAAGGCTCTGCCTGTTCTTCCAACCGTGCAATCAACTCGCCCGCCATAATCTCGGGGTAGGCGGGGATATCGAAGATCGGTTTTTCAGGGTACAGCGCGCTGCATTGCCCGCCGATTTCGGAGAGGTTATCAATCACATGGGTTTTCATCTTCAGCATGCCGCACTCAAACACGGCGAAAAGCCCCACGGGCCCCGCGCCGATAATGACGACATCTGTTTCGTATGTATTTTCCATGCATATACCTCTAAAATACTAGGGCGTTTTTACCATAGGAGCTTCGTAAATGCCACCGCTGACGCAAACGGTTGAAAATGAACAAGAACTGGCGGCGCTGGCGGCGCGCTTGGCCCCTGTTTTGCAAACGGGTGATCTGGTCACGCTGCAAGGTGATCTGGGGGCTGGTAAAACCGCCTTCGCACGGGCCTTGATCCAGACGCTGGCAGGCGGGCCTGAAGAAGTGCCGAGCCCTACGTTTACGTTGGTACAGGTTTATGAATTACCCACCTGCACTATCTGGCATTTCGACCTCTATCGTCTGGCGGAAAAAGAGCGCGATATTCTGGAATTAGGATGGGAAGATGCCTGCCGCGAAGGGGTGGCGCTGGTCGAGTGGCCCGAGAGACTGGGTGGCCTTTTACCGCCAAATCGGCTAGAAATAGATATACGTTTTATCACAGGCAAAGACACCGCGCGGGAATTGATCCTGACGCCCCATGGCGGGTTTGCGGGCCGTTTGTCGGGTGTTTTTGAAGAGGGTTTGAAGTAATGTCCGCCAAGCCGACCAAAGCTTTTGTTCTTGCCGCCGGTATGGGTCAGCGCATGCGCCCTTTGACGGACAATTGCCCCAAGCCCTTGATCGAAGTGGGTGGCCGCACCATGCTGGACCGCACGCTGGATGCATTGGTAGCAGAAGGTGTGACGGATGTTGTCGTCAACCTGCACTATCTGGGCGATATGATTGTCGAGCATTTAAAACCTCGCAAAGATTTGAATATCACTTTCGCACACGAAGACGTTTTGCTGGATACAGGCGGCGGCGTGAAAAAGATGCTGTCGTTTTTTGGTGACGAACCGTTTTATGTGCTGAACGCCGATGTTGTCTGGACAGATGGCCCGGGTAAAACAACCTTGTCGATGCTGGCTGATAAATGGGATGGCAACAAAATGGATTTGCTGTTGCTGTTACACACCACGCAAGACCTGCCAGATTACGCAGGCCCCGGTGATTATTATTTGCCAACAGGTGCTGATAAACCCAAATTCGCCAAAGGTGACGATTACCAAGGCCCCGCCGCCGCCAATTACATTTTTGCAGGCCCCCGGATTGCGCAAGCAAGCTTGTTTGAAGGTAGCGCCGATGGCGTTTTCACTTTCCGCGATTTGTTTTTGACATCCGAAGCCGCTGACCGCCTTTATGCCGTGGTGCATGACGGCGCGTGGTATCATGTGGGCACACCCGAAGCGCTTGAGAAAACCAACGGGATTATCGAGGCTTCGGCCTCGCCAGCTGATTGCGGTACAGAAAAGAAACGCGCAACCTGATGGCGGATCTTAATCCGCAACCTGCTGTTCTCAACATTCCTGCCGGACAATCTTTTGCAGATAGTCTGGCGCAGGGTATTCTGGACCGTGCCAAGGATGACCCGCTAACGCTTGCCGACTATCTTGTCTTGCTGCCCAGCCGCCGCGCGTGCCGCACGCTGCGGGATGCTTTTTTGCGTCTCTCCGGTGGTGCTGCCGTTTTATTGCCGCGCTTACAGCCGATTGGCGATGTGGATGCAGATGAAGTCATGTTGCTGCTGGCGGGTGATGACGATGTGCAGGCCGCACTTGATATTCCGCCCGCAGTTTCTGCGCTGGAACGGCAATTGTTATTGGCCCGCACAATTTTACAAGCAGGCACGGCGCAGTCGTTTGACCAAGCCGTGGCGCTGGCTGCCGATCTTGGCAGGTTTTTAGATGAAGTGCAGACAGAAAATCTCAGCTTCGGTGTTTTACAGAAATTGGTGCCGGATGAATTTTCGGGTCATTGGCAGCAAACGCTGGAATTCTTAAAAATCCTGACCGAACACTGGCCGCATATTCTGGCAGAACGCGGTGTGATTGATCAGGCGGAACGTCGCAACCGTTTATTGGCCGCGCAAGTCGCCGCATGGCAGCGGCATCCGCCGTCTTATCCCGTGATTGCCGCAGGCTCGACAGGGACGGTGCCTGCCGCGCGTGAATTGCTCTCGCTCGTCGCACGCTTGCCGCAGGGGCAATTGGTGTTGCCGGGGTTGGATCAAGCGCTGGATGCACAAAGCTGGGACAAAATGGGCGAAGACCATCCGCAGCACAACATGAAAAAATTGTTGGCAACCGTGGGCATAGACCGTGCCGATGTGACACTCTGGCCGCTTGAAACCATGCCTGTGGTGAATGATGCACGTGTCCGCCTGCTGTCCGATGCCATGCGCCCTGCCGATACAACGGACCATTGGCGTAAACTGACGACCAAAGATATTCCCGCCAAAGCACTGGACGGGCTGACACGCATTGATTGCGATACCCCGCAGGAAGAAGCCGATGTGATCGCGCTTATTTTGCGCGAGGCCCTGGAAACAGACGGCAAAACCGCAGCGCTGATTACGCCGGACAGACGGCTTGCACGCCGCGTCACGCTTTCCATGCGCCGCTGGGGGATTGAAGTGGATGATTCCGGTGGTCAGCCACTGACAGAATTGCCTGTGGGTGCTTGGTTGATGCTAACCGCTGAAATGGCGGAAGAAAATCTAGCACCCGTGACATTGCTCGCGTTGTTAAAACACCCTGTCATGGCCGCAGGCCTGCCGCCGGATGAATTGCGCGGCATGGTGTATCTGCTGGACCAATTGGTCTTGCGGGGCCCCAGGCCCGATGGCGGGTTTGAAGGCTTGCGCAATAGCATTGCTGTGTTGAACGAAGAACGCCACGCGGGCAGCAAAGCACGTTTGATTGACTGGCTGGATAAGATTGAAATACGCATGGCACCTTTTGTCGGCATGATGACGGCTGGTGATAACGCGAAAGAAAAAGCCAGCTTCCGCGATATGCTGCAAACCCATATCCGCATGGCCGAAAGCCTTGCAACCACCGTAGATCATGAAGGCGCGACAAGGCTCTGGGTGGGCGAAGCGGGGGATGCGGCCAGCAAATTGCTGCAAGACCTCATGTCATCGGCTGGCGATATACCGCCGCTGCCGCCTGCGCAATATGTGCCGCTGCTGCGGATGCTCATGAAAAGCGTCACGGTGCGCCCGCGCTACGGCACGCACCCGCGTTTGAGTATCATGGGGCAGGTGGAAGCGCGGCTGTATTGCGCCGATATGGTGATTTTGGGCAGCTTGAACGAAGGCACATGGCCGGATCTGCCCGCACATGATCCTTGGATGTCGCGCCCCATGCGCCGCCAATTTGGTCTGCCTGCGCCGGAAAAAAGTCTCAGCCTGTCATCGCATGACTTTGTGCAAGCCGCGAGTGCCCCCGATGTGGTGCTGACGCGCGCCCGCAAAGTGGATGGCACACCAACGGTGCCTGCACGTTGGCTCTTGCGCATGGAAGCGGTTTTGGAAGCGGTGGGCCTAAAACTTTCCGATGCCAAAGCACATCAATACCGCCAATGGCGGCGCGATATGGATACGCCTGTTGATATTAAACCGGCAGCACGTCCTGCACCAACGCCGCCGCTTGCCGCCCGTCCGCGTAAATTATCTGTGACCAAGATTGAAAGCTGGATGCGCGACCCGTATCAGATTTACGCGCAATATGTGTTGAACCTGCGTGCGTTTGATCCCTTGGATGCCGATCCGGGCGGGGCGGAACGTGGCACGTTTATCCATGCGGCATTGGAAGAATTTATCAAAGCCTATCCCGATCAAATGCCGGAAGATGCCGCAGATAAACTGATCGATTTTGGTAAAGCCGCACTGGAAGACATGAAAGTGCCACAAGAAGTAGAAGCCTTCTGGTGGCCACGGTTTGAAAAAATCGCACGCCAGTTTGTGCAGCAAGAAGTAAGCTGGCGGCAGAATGCCAAGCCCTATGAAACAGAAATTTCCGGTGAATGGCCGTTTGCAACACCTGCTGGCGGCTTCACCCTCAGCGGCAAAGCCGACCGGATTGATAAAATGCAAGACGGCACCTATGCCATCATTGATTATAAATCTGGCGGCACACCTAAAAAGACCGATGTACGCCAAGGCCTGTCACCGCAATTACCGCTGGAGGCCTTGATGCTGGCCAAAGGCGCGTTTGCAGGCGTGCCCGTCGGCGAAACGTCAGAGCTTGTCTATTGGCGTGTCACCGGCAGCGGGCAGAAGCCGGTTGAAATGATTGCCCTGTCAGGCCGAGATATCAGCGTGGCAGATATGACAGCGGCGGCTGAAGACGGCCTGCGTACGCTTGTCGAAAAATTCGATGATCCGGCAACGCCTTACCTCAGTCAGCCCCGCGCGGATGCAAAGCCCGCGTTTTCCGATTACAACCATCTGGCGCGTATCCGTGAATGGGGATTATCGGGCGATGACGGGGAGGAAGCGGCATGACGCAAGACGCAACCGCCAAAATTTCAACACAACCTTTGCGCAAACCCGGTGAAGATCAGGCTGCTGCCGCCAACCCGCTCAAAAGCGTATGGGTCGGCGCATCGGCAGGCACAGGCAAGACCAAGGTTTTGATCGACCGCGTATTGCGCCTGATGTTGCCGCGCGACGGCATGGATGCCGAAAGTGCAACCCGCCCTGAAAAAGTGTTATGCCTGACGTTTACCAAAACGGCAGCGGCTGAAATGTCCAACCGTATCTATCAACGCCTTGCCCGCTGGGCGGTGATTGAAGACGCGAAGCTGGAGGGGGATCTTGCGTCGCTCTTGGGCGCGCCCGCATCGAAAGAAACGGTGCAAGAAGCACGCCGTTTGTTCGCCCGCGTTTTGGATACACCGGGCGGTTTGAAAATCATGACCATCCACTCTTTCTGCCAATCCGTGCTGAAACGCTTTCCGGTGGAAGCCGGATTGCCGCCGCATTTTGAATTGATGGATGAACAAAGCGCCGTGGAATATCTGCTGCGCTGCCAGCACGATATGATTGCAGCGGCCGCCAACGACCCGCAATCGCCTGTGGCCGCAGCGTTTAGTTTGCTGGCTTTGCATTTGGATCAATCCGCCATGTCGGATTTAATGTCCAAAATCATGGCCAAGCGCAGCTTGCTGGCGGCTATTTTTGCCAAACATGGTGATACGGCAACCTCTGCCCAGCAAACCATTGCGGCCGTTTACAAACATTTAGACCTTCCGCCCGATATGCGTGAAGAAACTGTTTTGCAAAACGTAGGCCAATTGGCACCGGAGGCAGAGGTTAACCTGCGTCATGCCCTGCGCGTGCTGCTGGAAGGCAGCAAGACGGATTTGGATAAAGCGGCCTGCATGCAGCCGTGGCTGGAAAATGCGGCACGGCGTGGCGCTTTGCTGCATTTGTATCGCGGCGCGTTTTTTACGACCACGGGTGATATTCGCAAAACCCTTGCGACCAAGAAGGTCAAAGAAGCCTATCCCGACATCGAAGACGTGATGATCCGTGAAGCGGAACGGCTGCAAGGTATTGAAGACCAATTGGCGGCGGTGCGTTTGGCTGAATTAAACGGCGCACTTTTAACGGTTGCTGCCGAAATGGTCGGGCGGTATGAACGGCATAAACAAGCAACAGATAAGCTGGATTTTGATGACCTGATCATCCGCACCTCTGCGCTTTTGGATACCAAGGGCATGGTGGGCTGGGTGCTGTATAAGCTGGATGAAGGTATCGACCATATTCTGGTGGATGAAGCGCAAGATACCAGCCCGTCGCAATGGCGTGTGGTGCGTGCGATTGCTGATGAATTTCTGGCAGGCCGTGGCGCGCGCGATGATGCGACCCGCACGCTGTTTGTTGTGGGAGATGAAAAGCAATCTATCTTCAGTTTTCTAGGCGCCGACCCCGCCGCCTTTGCCGAGATGCAGGATTATTTCGGCGGCAAGGTCAAAAACATCCAAGAAGGCTGGGAAATCTTCCTTGAATATTCCTTTCGCTCCACCCGCACGGTTTTAGAAGTGGTGGATGGCGTTTTTGGCGTGGCCGATGTGCGGCGTGGCGTGGTGGCTGACATGACACGCGATGTTTTGCACCGGCCCTTCCGTACCGGACACGCCGGTGTGGTCGAAGTGTGGCCCTTGGTGCAAGCGCAGGTGAGCGCCGCCGCAGAGCCGTGGCAGATGCCTGTAGACATTGAACCCGGCGATAACGCCGGCAGTCGTCTGGCCAAAAAAATGGCCGAGACGATCAAAGGCTGGCTGGATCGTGGCGAGATGCTGGAATCCAGAGG
>JBGTNC010000231.1:0-4075 GCA_041743265.1 Alphaproteobacteria bacterium
GGCTGGCAGTTTTTCGCTGCTGCGCAAAACAAGATCAAGGCGTTTTTTGTGCATCAGGCCATCCAGCTGTAAATCCCCCATGCGGGAGAGTGTCAGGTTGAGAATAAACCGCGTCATTTTTTTTGGTGTGCCATCGTCTTCCGCGCCGCCCTCGTCGCGCTCATGCTGGTGGCGTACATAAAATTGTATCTGGCTCAGCTGTTCATCGTGCAGCAGGGGCAGGGAAATCACCCGCCAGTCACCCGCCAATGCTGTTTTGGATTGTGTGGACAAGCGGCTGAAATCACCGCCCAAGCGATCCGCCAGATCTTTGCGCCCCGATTGGCGCAGGGCTTGCAAAATATTATCCCCCAGCCAGCTTTCAATATTGCCCATGCGCAACGCCGCCAGAAAAAACAATGTGGTCGGGGCTAGACGTGCATTGGCAGGGGACGGAATGGTGTTGCGCAATGCCGTTTGTGCGGCGGTCACCGCAGGATCCAATAAAACCTGCAGGGCTTCTTGCAGGGCGGGCCAGGCGCGCGTGCTGAAGGGATCAAAACCAGTCGGCGCAAGCCCCGCTGCCAATGTGGGTGCCATCGCCAGAATATCTGCGGCACTCATCGGGGTGAGGCTGAGGGAAAGTGTTGTGCCGGTTTCAACATCCAGTGCTTGCTGCAAAACGATATGACCGTCGGGCAGCTTGAGAATGGGAAAACCCGCAGGCGTGATGGATTCGACGGTCGCTCTGACATGGCCGGAGGGGACGGGCGCATCTGCGGTGGGCAAGACGCCATCAATTTTGACCTGTACCATGTTTTGCGGCAAAGGGGCCGCGCCAAAAGTTTTGGCAATGGGCGGTAAACTTGCAGGGGAGAGAGCAGAGGAGACACCCGGCAACAAGCCTTCTAGCAACGGCAGAATGCCGCGTAGTGCGGCGGTCTGTGCGGCTTGAATATCCGCAGGTGTTGCCGTAGTTGCGGGACGTGCCGCAATTTGTGCTGTCAGCATATCATCTGGCTGATCGGCAGTAACTGGGGGCGGCGGATACATTGTTGCCAGCTGCGCCGGTGGAATAATTTTTTGCAAGGCGGAGATGACATCGGGCTGTTGTAGAAAACTGGTTATTTGTTGCTGCATCACGGGTGGAAGGCGCAGCAAGGCGCTCTCAACGTCGCGGGTATTTAAAACCTGCCATAAAATCGGCATTGGGATTGGCGGCAGTGCGGGCAAAGCGCCGGGTAACTGTGCAATCCCCACTTTACGCGCAGCTTCGATGATCGCGGCGGCCTGTGACAGGCTCAACTCTTGCGGCGGGTTGCTGGGGGTTGTTTGTGCGGCAGGTGGCGGCGTTGCTGGTGTATCTGGCGGCAAGCGCAGGGCTGTAATCGTCATTTGTGGTGTGATTTTAACCGGCGTTTGGGGGGTTGCGTCTGTTTGCGGCGGGGCCATATTCCGCAAGTCTTGTGCTTCGCTGGCTTTTTGTCGCAAGACAGTAACTTGTGCGCGCAGACTGAGGTTCTGCATCTTCAGCTCGATAGAAACTTCTGCGTCTTTTGGCAGCGGCGTTTGTGATTGGATCACAAGCGGCCCTTTGGCGGTTGTGATATGTATTTCGCCGCGCTTGATGTCATTGCCGGTGACTTTGCCATCCAGCAATAGCGTTTTTTCTGGCTGGGACAGCGTGGCAGGGGCCTGCAGAACAAGCGCGTCGCGTATGGTATAGCGATCTGCCGTGCCGGAAGCTGTATTGACGGATGTGCCAGACGGGCGCGGGGGCGGAAACTGTGTTTCGCTCATGCCTTACCCCCCCGTATCCGGTTAGACCAGAATTTCGGCGGCAACACGCGCGGCAATGGCTTCCAGATCTTCAGCCGTTTCGATGTTGGGAAAGCGCGTTAAAAACAACGTCTGTGCACGGATAGCATCGCGCACGCGTCTGTCTTGGCGGATGATGCCGATCAGTGGCGGAGAGATTTTCAAGAAAGTTTTGCAAGCTTTGGTCAGCGTATTATAGGTGGCATCACCTTCTTTTTTGCTGCTGGTCATGTTGATGACAACGTGAATGTTATCGGCATGCCCTGCGGCATGGCTCAATTTAATGAAAGCATAAGCATCTGTCAGCGATGTCGGCTCGTCCGTTGTCACCACAAAGGTTGTATCGGCGGCGGCCGACATAAAGCGCACGGTGCGGTCGATGCCTGCGCCCAAATCGATGATAATGGCGTCGTAATTTTTAAGGACGAGGCGCAGCTGCTCCACAATTTCCTGCAAACGAGGCACGGTGAGTGCGGCAAGCGAACCGTGGCCGGATCTACCCGCAATCACATCAAAGCCGCCTTCTTCGTGGCGCTCAATCACGCGTTCCATCGCCAGATTGCCTTCGATGACATCGTTCAGGTCGTGTTTGGCCATGAGACCCAGTTGCACATCCACGTTGGCGAGGCCCAAGTCACCGTCAAACAGCAGGACTTTTTTACCTTCCTTGGCCAGCGCATGGCTGAGGCCAATGGAAAACCAAGTTTTACCAACGCCGCCTTTACCGGAGGCGACGGCGATGAGCCGCTGGGAGCGTTTTTTTTCAGACGCCGCGGGTGTCGAAACTGTGTCTTCGATATGCGTTGTCATGATCTCTACCTTTCTTTTGCTTTTGCCGTATCTGCCTGTGCGGGCAGATGGGGCAGCAGCAGGGCCGCAAGTTTTTGCGGCGTAAGTTCAACAATACCGTTTGCCACTTGCGGTGTATGACTGGCTGTGCCCAATGCCAGCCCTGTTTTGGCGGCAGCGCTTAAAATACCGCCAAGACGTCTGGCAAAATCAAGCCGTGTGGCAATCAGGTTTTTTACGCCAAGCACATCAAACGTCATGGCGATTTCGGCGGCTTCTTCAGCATCCATACCGGCAGGCATCACAAGTGCTGCGTCCATGTCGGTTGTTGCCAGCAGTTTCGCCAGAAATTTCATTTCCTGCGGGTCAAACGGGTTGAGACCGCCGGTATCGATAATCACATCATGCCCCTTGGCTTCTTTCAGCAGGTTTTGCAAATCGCGTGCCGTTTCGGCCTGCAAGAGCGGCAGCTCAAGGATATTCAAGAAGGCTGATAATTGTTCTACGCCGCCTGCGCGCGCAATATCGGTGGTGATAATGGCTGGTTTGCGGCCATGCATCACAGCATCGGCGGCAAGTTTTGCCGTCATGAGAGTTTTACCAGCACCTGGCGGGCCTGCCAGAATAATCGGGCGATGCACACCATTGGTGGCGGAGGCGGGGGCGAAGTGGAATGTGCGCCCAAGCCCTTTGGCAAGCGCGATTTGCGGGTCGCCAGAGCCATCCAGCGAGGCGGCTGCAATAATGCGCTCGCTCACGCCGCCGGGTACGCGGTGTTTGAGGAGGGTATCTGTAATAATCTCGATAATCTCGTCGCTGTCGTAGCTGCGCCCGCTGGCGATGTCTTTTGCGGATGCTTTGGACGCGGCGGGTTTTTCTTTCAGTCCTGCAGCGGGCAGCTCATCGGTGAAGACGGCTTCCGGTGTGGGGGCCAGTTGTTCAATCGCCGCCGTAATGCGCACCCATCCGCTACTCTCTTCGCGGGTGGAGACGATAATAGCATCATCGCCAAGGGCTTCCTTGACCTGACGCAGGGCGTCTTGCATAGACTTGGCATGAAAAGATTTGAGACGCATGTTCTACTTATTGTTGTTAAGCGGTATAGGTGTTTGTAGGTGTCACGAAATCTGCGCCAGCGTTTTAATACGCGCGCGGGGGTGGATTTCGTTTTGTGACATGATGATCGTTTGCGGGCGGAACCGTTCGATGATGGAGCGGACATAGGGACGGATGCCGGGGCTGGTCAAGAGAACCGGAGATTCTCCCTTCATCGCCATGTCTTCATAGACGGCACGCACAGATTGAATGAATTGTTGCAAGCGTGTAGGCGCCATGGCCAGCTGGCGTTCTTCGCCTTGCCCGACAAGCGATTCCGCAAAAGCCTGTTCCCAGTCACCGGAAAGGGTGATGAGCGGCAGCACGCCAGCATTGTTGCTGTGCTGGTCGCAAATCTGGCGGGAGAGGCGGGTACGTACGTGTTCGGTAATCA
>JBGTNC010000232.1:0-13666 GCA_041743265.1 Alphaproteobacteria bacterium
ATTGCCTTGGCCACTATCAGCACTACGGGGAGCTGGATAGAAGTAGCGGAACAATTGCTTTTTCTAATGGGAAATTTTTGGATGCAAAGATTTCTTCTATCTTTTATGCATTTGTATTTATTGACCTTGGTATCATAGCGATCAACCGGCTTGAGGAAAATATTGAAAAAGTTGCTAGCTTACAGCATACAATTAATCCGGTTTTAACTTAACAAACACACGAATCCAAAACTTTTAAAGCCCGCCCAGTTTACAAACCTTCTTCCATTCCGCCGCTGTAACGGGGGAGACGGACAGGCGCGATTGGCGCACGAAGGCCATGTCTTTTAACGTGTCATGCACTTTAATCTCTGCCAGAGTCACCGGCTTTTTAAACGCGGTGCCCGCAGATACTTCGACCATACCGAACTTGCCGGCCTTGTCACTGGGATCAGGATGATAGAGTTTAGAGACCTTCACCGTGCCCACAATTTCTTTACCGGTATTGGAGTGATAGAAAAAACATTCATCACCGATTTGCATCGCCTTCATGTTATTGGCGGCCTGATAATTGCGCACACCATCCCAGCCGGATTTTTTGGCTTTCACCATGTCATCCCAGCTGAACACGTCGGGTTCGGATTTTATCAACCAATAGGCCATCTGCTTATCTCCTCAAGATACGGTATTGTTATAAAATTACAGCACGATGTCTACCCTATAACAGGCTGTTTTTATTAATTTTTATGCCTTAGTTTTGACATAACATATAAAGAGGCATAGGGTAGCTGGCAGCAAAGCAATGCGCCACACGGAGTCGGTACCATGAGCCAGCCACTAAAAAACCTCAAAGACCAGCTGACAAAGGCCATCAGTCGCTACACCTACCAAGGTCACGTGAAAGCGCTTGCCGATAAGTACCTGCCACAGTTGCGTGAAGCGCGCGCGCAAGGTCAGATGGCGCAAACAGTTTCCAACATGCCCGCGATCATCGATGCCATCGCCCGTCAGGTCGATTATCAAGCTGGCGCCAGCTATTTGCAAAGCCTGTCACCTGCCGCACTGGAAGACATACTCAAAACAATGAAGCAAAATGGCCTGCAAGGCAACGATAGCCCCATGGAGCAAGCCCGTTTGCTGAAGGGTATGTTGGGCTCCCTTTCCGAAGAAGATCATATAAAAATTTCCAGCGCGATTGAAAGCGTTCTGCCACCCTTGATGCAACAGGCCGTCCACAACGCACGCGATGGTAAAACTTTGGCAGAAGACATCCGCGAGATGCAAACAATCGCCGCCAGCCTCACACCCGATGATATTGCGGCGGCCATTAGCCAAAACAACGAAAGCGCAGATATAGCGGGTCTTGCAAAAAGCCTGCATGAACTTTTTCAACAAGTCACACCAAGACGGCTGGAACATGTCGTTGATTGCGTCGTGAATAATTTCGAGACGGATCAAATAGGCTATATGCTGCAATCCGCATGGGACGTTGCGGAAGATGTTTTACAAGCCGCCGAAAATGGTAATTTTTTAAAACCCACCAACCCCCAAAAACTCCGCGAGCTTGGGGAGTCCGTGCAATACGCCCTCACGCTTTTGGAAGAAGGCCTTGTAGAAGCCGGATTCAAAATGCCCGAGAAACTTGGCGTGCAACTCTCCCAAGTCTTCAACAATCACGCTTTTTTGAAAAAAGCGCATGCGTTGAAAGAAGCCCATCACGCTGTCAATGGCACATCCAGACAAATTCAGGCAATGCCGCAATTAAAACTGAAAAAAGCTGCGACGCCTTAAGGTTTAAAGAATTTTTCCGGATGCATACGCTTGAGCATCTCCGGATTTTCTCTCAGCAGATTTTGACGGCGCGCTTCCGTGGCCTGACGCTGTGCATCCAATACAGGGTGATCCAGTACCGCTTGCAGCAATTTGCCGTTACGGCCTGTCATGGTATCAAGCATTTCCACCACAATAATATTTGGTGCTGCGATCGGGCGGATTTCCAGCAGCATATCGATCAATGTCTTTTCATCTGTCTTGGGGTTCATGAGCGACAAAACACCCAAGGCCAGCGCAACACTGCGTGATTTACCCGCATGGCAGTGGATCAGGACATCACCGTCTTCATGGCGCAGCAATTGTTCCACCACAAACGTCAGGCCGTCTTCCACTTGCGAAACATCGGGGCCTTGATGCACTTTTTGTTCCGCATCCCAAAACGCCAGAATTTTTTGCGGTACATGCGAAAAACCTTCGGTATCAAGACGCGGTGCTGCACCCTTCACGCCCGGTTCTGCGCCCGGATGTTCAATCGACAAGACCGCCAGCACAGGATTGCCTGCGGCTTCACGGTCTTTCAGGGTTTGCACAAGTTCATCTGCGCGGGTGATGATCAGACGTTTCATATCAACTATTCTCCGTTTTAATATCGCGCGACAGAAGATCGAAAATCACATCTTCCACTTTCGCGCCGTGGTGTAAAATATGGTCAACCGATTGGCAGATTGGCATTTCTACGTTCATTTTTTTGGCCGCTTGTGTCACGGCTTTGGCGGTTGCTACCCCTTCGGCCACACTGCGCCGCGTCTCCAGAATTTGTGCCAGTGTCTGGCCTTCACCAAGGGCTGCGCCCAACGAGAAGTTGCGCGAGGTCATGGAATTACATGTCAGCATCACATCGCCCACGCCCGCCAGCCCCAAAAAGGTTTCGGTTTTGGCACCGCGCAATTGACCGAAACGGCGAATTTCCGCCATGCCGCGCGTCATCACAGCCGCGCGTGCATTCTGGCCAAGGCCTTGGCCTTGTACAATGCCGCAAGCAATGGCAATCACGTTTTTAAGCGCCCCGCAAACTTCAACACCAACCGGATCATCCGACACATAGGGGCGGAATGTTTTGCTTTTAAGGGCTGCGGCCCAATGCATGGCAAGGTCTTGCGGCGCATGGGTGGCCAAGGTGGCGGCACTTGGCAAGCCACGCACGGCTTCGGTCGCAAATGTAGGTCCTGATAAAACGGCATAGGGTTGGCCCGGCAATACTTCTGCGGCGACATCTGCCAGCAAATAGCCCGTGGCAATTTCAATCCCCTTGGAACAATTCACAATCGGCACACCGGCTGGCACATAAGGCTTCATACGCTCTAGCGTTTCGCGCATGTATTGTGCGGGGGTGACAAATAAAATCAGATCCGCGTCGGATACGGCTTCTTCCATATTGGCGGTCGCGTGAATGCCGGTATCCAGCGGAATATTTGGCAGATACATCGGGTTTTCATGCGTGGTATTAATCGCGTGTGCCAAGCCACTATCACGTGCATAGAGCATCACATCACGCCCTGCGCGCTTCGCCATGGCGGCGAGAGCGGAGCCCCATGAGCCCGCACCGATGACTGCAATTTTTTGAACTTTTTTATCCGTCATACCCGTCACACCTTTTGCGATTTTGCAGCAACGACACCGGCATCAGGGTCCAGCGGCCATCGGGCACGCACCGGAAAATCAGGTGCATCGATATCGCCGATCAAAAACCGCTCCATCCCCGCCCAAGCAATCATGGCGGCATTGTCTGTGCAGAGTTTCAAGGGTGGGGCCACAAAGCGCAAGCCTTTTTCGGCGCATAAATCTTCCAGCGCCGCGCGGAGCATTTTATTGGCAGCAACGCCGCCTGCTACCACCAAAGTCGGTGCGGCGGGCGCGTATTGCATATAGGCACCAATGGCGTTGCGGATACGGTCTTTTAAAATCTCGGCAACGGTTTGTTGAAACGCGCAGCACAGATCAGCGGCGCGTTGCTGCGGAATAGCCCCTGCCGGAAAATTTTCAATCACGCGGCGCACGGCGGTTTTTAAACCGGAGAAAGAGAAATCGCACCCTTCTTTCCCAACCAACGGACGCGGCAGCGGGTAATCTGCTTTGGCTTTGGCAGGATCCATACAGGTTGCTGCCAGTTTTTCAACAGCAGGGCCACCCGGCCAGCCAAGGCCCATGAGTTTTGCGGTTTTATCGAAGGCTTCGCCCACCGCATCATCAATCGTGGTGCCAAGACGTTTATAACGGCCCACGCCTTCCACTACCAAAATCTGGCAATGCCCGCCGGAGACCAGCAAAAGCAAATAAGGAAAGGTCACATCATCATGCGTCAGGCGCACGGTCAGCGCATGGCCTTCCAAATGGTTGACGCCGATCAAGGGAATATCGCGCACGGCTGCCATGGCTTTGGCTGTCATCACGCCCACCAGCACGCCGCCGATGAGGCCGGGGCCGGCGGTCACGGCAATTGCGTCTACATCGGCCAATGTTTTACCCGCCACATCCAGCGCTTCTTCAACCAGATGATCGATATGATGCAAATGCGCACGGGCGGCCACTTCGGGCACCACGCCGCCATAGGTCACGTGTTCCTTCTGGCTCAGAACCAAATTGGCCAAAATCTCCCGCGCGTCCGTCACAAGGGCGACGGCCGTTTCATCACAACTGGTTTCTATGCCAAGCACGGTTTTGGTCATACCGGTGCCAATCTCCTTCAAGCGGGTAGGTCAGGCCTTTTTATAAAGAAAACCGCCGCCAGACTCAAATTCTTGACTCCAAGGGCGGTTTTTATACATAATGCATTTCTTCTACCATATAACACAAGGGCCCGTCATGAAATTTCCGGATAATATGCGCAAGAACAGCCTCGGCATTTTTTCCCAAGGCTTTAATAAAATGGCGGGTAAGACATTGAATTTACGTGAATTTCAAGCCCAAGCGCAAAAATCCGGCTGGCAAGAAGCCCGCGTACATTACCCGGGCACATCGCTTTTGTATCAAAACGACCAGCGCGGCAAGCGCATCACAGTAGATGTCAGCCATACCAATGTGGTGCAACGCTTCCGTTTTGGCTGATCTTGCGCCCGCAAGACTTGGCACTGCGCGCGAAAAGCAGTACATATGCTGTCATGACAAACGGCATCAAAAAACAATTGAAAATCGGCACCCGCGGCAGCCCGCTGGCACTGGCACAAACACAGCTGCTGGTCCACGCCTTGCAAGCAAAACACCCGCATCTGCAAGAAGCGGGTGCAGTGGAGATTGTCACCATCGTCACCTCCGGCGATAAAACGCAGGCGAGCAATCAATCACTGGTAGAACAAGGCGGCAAAGGCCTTTTTCTGAAAGAGATTGAAGAAGCGCTGGTCGACGGCACGATTGATGCCGCCGTACATTCCATGAAAGATGTACCGCCCGTGCTGGCGGATGGCCTGTCCCTGCCCTGCATGTTGCCGCGCGAAGACGAGCGCGATTGTTTCTTTTCACACAAAGCCGACACGATTGACGACCTGCCCGAAGGCGCTGTTGTTGGCACTTCCAGCCCGCGCCGTCAGGCCATTGTGCTGGCCCGCCGGCCCGATTTACAGGTCGTGACCTTTCGCGGCAATGTGGGCACGCGTTTACAAAAACTGGCCGATGGTGTGGTTGATGCCACCTTGCTGGCCGTGGCAGGTTTGAACCGTTTGGGCCAAGCCGATAAAATACAGACGATTTTGGACCCTGAAATTATGCTGCCCGCCGTTGGGCAAGGTGCTGTCGGTATCGAAATCCGCAGCGACGACACAGCCACCGAAGAATTGCTACAAGCCGTGCATTGCCGTACCACCATGCTGCGTGTGACGGCAGAGCGCGCCTATCTGGAAGTCATGGACGGGTCTTGCAAAACGCCACTGGCGGCATTGATGTCTGTGCCCGACCCGGAAGGCCGCGTGCGCTTTGATGTATTATCGGCAGAACCGGACGGCACCAACTTGCACAAGTTGAGCTATTTGATGTCCGTGCATACAATGGCCGATGCCCGAAAACTGGGCCAGCAGGCGGCCCATGACATCAAGGCCAAAAGCAAAACCTGCGTCTGATCTTTTGTAAATCATCTATACACCGCAAAAATAGGCGCACAATCGGGCGTAGCGCGTAGCGAAAAAGGGCTGTTTTTCTATCTACAGCCTTAACCTCTCCTTCACCCCCTGTATATACTATATAAGGAGAATGAAAGGGGCCTCATGCGATCTATTCTTGTGACACGGCCGGAACCATCGGGGCCGGAACTTGTGGAAAAACTCCGCCGTGAAGATTTTCACGTCTGGTATGCACCGCTTAGCCACTATGTCCCCCTGAACCCCGATTACGGCCCGCTGGATGGCTATCAGGCACTGGTCTTTACATCATCCCAAGCCGTGACGTTTTTTGCTGAAAAACAAACGATGCGTAACCTGCCGGTTTTTACCGTCGGGGATGCAACGGCACGCACCGCACGGCAGGCCGGATTTGATTACGTTATGACCGCCAGCGGCAATGTGCAGGATTTGGCGGTGCTGTTACGCCAGCGCAAGGACGAAATGAGCATTGCAAAAATTTTGCATATCTCTGGCGAGGAAACGGCGGAAGATCTGGGCGCATTATTATCAGGTGATAACATCGAGACCACGCGCGCGATTGCCTATCGTTTGGATTTTGTGGACCAACTGCCGCCAGATATTGATCGCGATTTATTGAAAGGCGATATTTCAACCGTCTTGCTGTTCTCTGCCCGTGCGGCACAGCAGTTTATGCATATTCTGAAACGACCGGATTTAAAAAGCCTCAGCAATAAACTGGAAGCCGTTTGCCTGTCAGACCGCGTGGCAGCAGAGCTGCGCGGTGTACCGTGGCGGGCCCTGCGCGTGGCCAAGCTGCCCAAACTTGATGCTGTCATGGATATTTTACGTACACAGGAAGACAATGACGATATGGGATCTGGCGCGCTGCCGGCCGATGCGATCATTGAAGCCTTCGGTGGATTGCGCCCGCTTGCCAACCGGCTGGATTTAACGGCATCCACGGTTCAAGGATGGAAAAAACGTGGTATGATCCCCGAAGCGCGTGCCGATGCGGTCATACAAGCCGCGCGCGAAGATGGAATTGATATCACAGCTATTTTGACAGAAGGACCAAGCCCGATGACGGATAACGGCGAAAATACAAACCCACCGTCCCAGCAACGCGCGCCTGCACAGAGCCGTCGCGGGGGTGACCGTCGCCACGGCTCGGACCGCCGCCAACAGCGCCCGCAATATGATGATCAGGGTAAAATCCGCAGTAAATCATACGAAGGCCAAGACCGCCGTACCGGCATTGACCGCCGCGCGTATGAAGAAGAAAAACAAAAGCGTATCCGTGCGGAAAAATGGCGGTTTATGAACCGCACTGTTTTGATGTCCGCGTTTTTCTTTATCTCGATCATTTACGGGGCTGCGTTTTTAATGGCGCCGGAATTTTTCGAACTGAAAAAAGATGCCGCCCGTATTGATGACTACGAAAAACGTTTGCTGGAATACGAGAAACAGATTCAACAAATTAAGCAGCAGCAAAAAAAGAACGGAGCGTCACTGGGAAGCAAACTAAACCACGGTATTGAGAATCTGAGCAGTGCCGTGGATAACGTTAAAAGCACCGTCGGCACTTTGGCCACGGGTGCCAACCAGCTGGCGCAAAGCAATGATACCTATGCAGGGCTGCAACAAATGTTGCAAATGCTGGGGCTTGTGCAAAAACTCAACAGCACCGAGGATGGTCGCCTGACACTGGCGCAAACTGTAGCCCGCCTGCAAGCCATGATGGCGGGCAGCGGTAAAGACAAGGACTCCCTTGGCAAAACGGTTGAACTTGCACGCAAGGATGATAAAAACCTGCAAGACCTGACCGGTGGCATGAGCACACAGCAGCTCGCCGCTGCCGCCCTCTTGCTCACCATGAACGAAATGCGTGGCAAGATGAATGCCGAGAGATCGTTTGAACAAGACTTTGCCATCATCGAAAAATTTGCCGGCAATGACCCCGCCATGCACGATGCCCTGCGAAAGCTGGAGCCCTATGCCAAAAACGGTGTCTTGAGCCGTGAAACCCTGCAAAAAGAATTCCGCGCGATTGCCGCCGATATCGTCATGGCCAAACTGGCGGGCGAAGATGCATCGGTGCGTGAACGTGTACTGGAGCGTTTGGGCAAATACGCCAAAACCCGCAAGATTGACGACATTCAAGGCAATACCCCGGATGCCGTGGTCGCCCGCGCCGAGAAAATGATGAACAACGGCGATATCAAAGGCGCCATCCGCGAATTGCAAACGCTGGACGGTGAATCTGCCGAAGCCGCCAAGCCGTGGATGGAACAAGCAGCCGGCGCTGCTGCGGCAGATGATAGCTCAGCTGCGCTGATGCAGGCCCTGATGCAACAAATGTCCGGGGCGAATGCTGGATCTATCCAGCGCGTCTTTTCCGACATTGTTCGCCAGCTAGGCGGTGGTCGTGGCGGTGGCGGATCTATTCCCCATGGCGGCGGTGGTGTTTACCCGCTGGCACCTTGATTTTTTAAATACGTTTTATCGCGTTTTTATTTGTTAAACCCTTTTTCTGCGCGACCTGCGCAACACTGAACAAGAAAGGAACATGTCATGTTAAGGGCTGTCTGGTTTTTGGCCAAGATTGCATTGGTCGTGACCGCCATTGGCTGGCTGGGTCCCAAAATCGGCTGGCTCACCATTGACTGGGCGGGATACCGCACGGAAATTCATGGCGGCTTCGCACTGATCTTGCTGTTTGTCTTTATGTTTGCGGTTATTCATCTGGACCGTATCTGGCGTGCCTTCGTATCGGTGCCGGCGGCCTTGCGTCGCTATACCGCCTATACGCGCCGAGAAAAAGGATACAGTGCGCTCACCCAAGGGCTGGTGGCGATTGCCGCTGGTGATGCACGCGCGGCTGAAAAAAGCGCCAAATCTGCCGAAAGCCTGATCCCCAATACGCCGCTGACAAAACTGCTGACCGCGCAAACTGCTTTATTGAATGGCAATACACCCAAAGCGCGGCGTGAATTTTTGGCGCTGCTGGATGACAGTGACGCCGCATTTTTTGGCGTGCGCGGTCTTTTGACGCAAACGCTGAAAGAAGGCGACCACGCTGAAGCCCTGCAACTGATCCGCAAGGCCGAAAACCTGCAACCCAAGCGTAACTGGATTGTGCGCACACGGTTTGAACTGGAATGTCGCAACCGCGCCTGGGCCGAAGCAGGTGATGTGTTGAAAAAAGCCGAAAAAATGGGCATCTACGATAAAGATACCGCAAGACACCACCGCCAGGCTGTACTGACCGCCCGCGCAGGTGTGAATATCCGCGATGGCTTTCTGGTGCTGGCTGCCAAGCAAGCCGCCCAAGCCTTCGCGTTGGATCATAGCTTTACGCCTGCCGCGCTCTTGCTGGCAAAAACATATGAGCAACTGGGCAAACGCCGCGCCGCCATGCGTACGATTGAAAAGGCATGGAAGGCCAGCCCGCATCCGGAATTATCCGTTTTGTGGCTCACGATGATGCCACCATCCAAAAAAGAACCGTCTGTCTATGAAACAGGCCGCGATGTTTATAACTGGGTTAAACGTCTAACAGATTTAAACCCACAGCACCGCGACAGTCTGCGCGCCCTTGGCGCCGCCGCTTTGCAAGCCAGCCTGTGGAAAGAAGCGCGTGACAAACTGGTACAAGCCGCCGATTACCGCGCCTTGGCCAAGCTGGAACGTGCTGAAACCGGCAACGATGCCAAGGCCCGCGAATGGCTGGAAATGGCGGCGGATTATCCGCCGGATGCGAAATGGGTCTGTGCAGATTGCGGCCAGATTGCGGCACAATGGTCAGCGCTATGCCCGCATTGCGCCGGGTTTAACCGCCAAGACTGGTCTATTCCCTCGACAGAAACGCATCTGCCGAAAATCGCCAATTCAGGAACATTTGAAGGGGATATTATTGCCCCGCCCGCCGCCGTTGCGGCGCGGTAGCAACAGGATTGTTCGTTTAAGCGGCGGCCTGTGACTTGTTTTTCGGAATGGTAATACCGACGAAACCACGTTCATGCGTGACTTTGTAAAACTCATTGTATTGTGGATGGCATACATCGCGCATCTGTTCTTGCAGTTGCGCCATGGTTTGATAAGCATCTGCGCTTTTGCCAGCACTTTCGATGGACTGAATAAATTTCATGTAAAAAACTCCCTTTTCCCGTGCGCACTCTAACGGGCGAGAGTCTTGTACTCAAGAGGCAAAAGAAAATATTTTCAATCAGGGAACCGGTCAGCGGAAGCTGATCTAAAAATCAGTCAGCGAAAGCTGACGGGCCCGCGCACCAAGACATGAAAAAAGATCATACCGCCGACAAAACCGCCAACGTGTGCGGTCCAGGCAATATTGCCGCCTGTGCCCGGCATACCGGTATAGCCAAAGATCATTGAAATCGCGATCCAGACAGCGGCGAATAAAAACAGACGGCGATAGCCATGCCCCTGCCCCATCATCCCCTGACGATGCATGATCATCAAAACACCGCCAAACAAACCACTAATCGCGCCTGATGCGCCGATCAGGGGTGCAAGGGAGGCCGGATAAATAACAAAATGCGTCAAAGCCCCCGCAAACCCGCTGAGGAAAAACAGCACCAATGTCATCCGCGCGCCAACGGCACGTTCCAGCGCAGAACCAAAGGCCATGAGCATGCCGACATTCACCCCCACATGCAGCCAGCCCGCGTGAATAAACAAATGGGTGACAGGCGAGAGCCATGCCTCGGGTACCATCGGGAAGTAACCGGTGAAGCGACCCGAAATAAAACCAAAATCCATCGACAGGCCAAAAGCCGTTTCATGCGACAAAAACGCCATGACCGTCGCAATGCCCAGCAAGATCAAGCACAGTGCTTGCACCACGGGTGGCAGGTTAAAGATCGGCTCCCACTTGGGTTCCGGCGTGACATCGTTGGCAACGGGTGGCGGCGTGCGCAAGGTACGCACGGGGCGCGGCTCTCCCGGTTTGGGGAAACGCTTGATCTTTGGATCGTCTTCATCGTCGCCGTTTGTCATAGTGTTCCGGGGGTTGATCTTTTCCAGTCCAAACGAGTATGCTCTGAGCATCCGCCGATTGCAATTCCAGTCTTGCGCGACGACCCGACCGCGCACGGAAATATCGGCCCTTCTTATTTCGATATATTTCTCTCTCTCCAAAGGATCACCGCGATGTCCAGTACCTTAAAACCCAACGACCTTGATGCCCACTTCATGCCTTTCACGCCGCAAAAATCTTTCAAGAAAAAGCCGCGTATGATCAAAGGCGCCAAAGGCATGTACTACTATTCCGATGACAACCGCGAATTGCTGGATGCTTCTGCCGGTTTGTGGTGCGTCAACGCGGGCCACAACCACCCGAAAATTGTCGAAGCCATCCGCAAGCAAGCGGGCGAACTGGATTACGCGCCCAATTTTTCTTTCGCACACCCGCTAGCCTTTGAAGCGGCCAGCCGTCTGGTGGCCGAAATGCCAGGCGACATGGACCATGTATTTTTCAGCAACTCCGGTTCTGAATCCGTCGATACCGCCGTCAAAATTGCGCTGGCTTACCAACACGCACGCGGCAAGCCGACCAAAACCAAAATCATCAGCCGGGAACGTGCCTATCACGGCGTGAATATTTGTGGTGTATCGCTGGGCGGTATTCCTTGGAACCGCAAAGTCTATGCAGGCGCTATGATGCCGAATGTGGATTTTTTGCCGCATACTTTTAACCTTGAAAAACAGGCCTTCTCCCCCCACCAGCCCGAATGGGGCGCGCATTTTGCGGATGATCTTGAAAACATCGTCGCCTTGCACGATGCCAGCAATATCGCGGCTGTGATTGTGGAGCCGGTCGCCGGTTCCACCGGTGTGCTGGTGCCGCCCAAGGGTTATTTGGAAAAGCTGCGCAAGATTTGCGACAAGCACGATATTTTGCTGATTTTTGATGAAGTCATCACAGGCTGGGGCCGTTTGGGCAAAGCTACGGCCGCAGAATACTTCAACGTCATGCCTGATATTATTACATCTGCCAAAGGCATCAACAGCGGCACGGTACCGATGGGCGCGACCTTCGTGCGCAAAGGTATCTACGATACGTTTATGGATGCCACAGGCGAATACGGCATCCAGATTTATCATGGATATACGTATTCCGGTCACCCGCTCGCTTGTGCCGCAGCCATTGCAGCACAGGAAGTTTACAAAGAAGAGCAGCTTTTTGAAAACGCTGCCAAACTCGAAAAAACATGGTCGGATGCGCTGCATAGCCTGAAAACCGCGCAGCATGTGATTGATGTGCGCACCATCGGCCTGATGGGCGCTGTCGAAGTCTCTGCCGATACCACGCGCGATGCGACGACAGAAATGTCCCGCTCGATGGAGATTTTTGACCGCATGTATTTCGAACAAGACGTTGTTATGCGCTTTACCGGCAATACGCTCGCTTTCTCCCCGCCGTTGATTGTGACCGAAAGCCACATCAACCAGCTGGTTGAAAAACTGGGTGTGGTGCTGAAGCAAGTAAAATAAACACTGCCACAAACTTAAAAAAGCCGCCTGATATTCGGGCGGCTTTTTTTATTGTGCGGGTTTATTCAGCAAGCTGCATATCAGCGGGCATTTGCCATGGCTGAAAAGCAATTTCTTTTTCCAGCTGGTGGCAGACTTTGAGCAGCAAGGCATCTTTCAAATAACCCGACATGACTTGCAAGCCCACGGGCAAACCTTCCCGCGTTAAGCCCAAAGGCAGCGATGCGGCGGGCAGTTTTGCAAGGTTGGCGGGGTAGGTAAACGGTGTCCAGTCTTCCCACGTTTTGCCTTTTTTGTTTTTGGGCATGTTTGTGCCGGTATCAAAGGCTGTCATGGCGGTGGTCGGTGTGACCAATACATCGTAATCATCTAAAATAGATTTAAAATATTCACCAATCGCCATGCGCGCACGCTCTGCTGACAGATAATCATGCAACGGCAATTTATCGCCACGCGCCGCCCAATGCAGCAGGCGCGGATCCGCCGATTTTTTTTGCGCCGGCGTGTATTGGGCAATCATATAAGATGCCACCGCCATCCAATGTTTGTTGAACACATCAATCAAATCCGGCACATCCAGATTGATGGTGGTGACGGTGCCCAATTTTTTGAGCACCGATATTTTACTGCGCATGACAGCCGCTACATCATCGTTCATACCAATATCATTCATCATAGGCGCGTAGGCGATGCGTAATTTCGGCAGGCGCGTGGAAAGATGTTTGGTAAAAGACGGTGCTGCAATCGGCAACGCGTGCCAATCACGCGCATCTGGTTGCGTGATCACATCCAGCGCTGCCGCAGCATCTGCCACGCAGCGTGTCATGGGCCCGACGGCAGACAGGGTGGAAAATAAACTGGGCGGCCATGATGGCACCAGACCGGGGCTTGGTTTAAACGCAAAGACCCCGCAGAAACTGGCGGGGATGCGCACGGACCCACCTGCATCACTGCCGAAATGCAAAAACCCGGCGCCAATCGCCGCAGCTGCCGCACCGCCACCGGAAGACCCGCCAGATGTTTTGGATAAATCCCACGGGTTGCGTGTGATGCCAAAGGCGGGGCTATCCGTCACGCCCTTATGCCCGTATTCAGGCAGGGTGGTTTTGCCTAAAAGCACCGCCCCCCGCTTCGCGCAGCCGCGCCACCAGCGGGCTGTCGGCTTTTTGCGGGGTATCATCGGACAGGGCTGCGCCGAAACGGGTCGGCCAGCCTTTGACATGAAACCAATCCTTGATGGTCACGGGCACACCATCCAGCGCGCCCTTAGGCTTTCCAGCCTGCCAGCG
>JBGTNC010000233.1:0-3466 GCA_041743265.1 Alphaproteobacteria bacterium
AAGCCCTTCACCGCAAAAATGCTGGCACGTAAAATAGAGCGTGTGATTGAAGAGCCACGCCCCTTTGTTGTTTGTGATACCTATATCGGTCCGAACCGCCGTGTCGGTATGGGCGAATATGAAGGGCCGGAACGTCGTGTAAAAGCCCCAACAGAGAAAAGAATTGACTTCAAATAACCGCGCTTAACGCCGCGATAACAATGCAGCAATAGATGCATCCAATTGCGCCATAAATTTTTCTACATCTTTTGTGTATTGGCTGGTTTGTCCCAGTTCTTTGTTGATCGCGCCGTGGCTCATAGCCACTGGCAAGGAGTCGGAAAAAATACCCATGCCTTTGCTTTTTTCAGCATAAGATACAGCCTGCCCGCAAGGATCATCCGGCCTTGTTGTTGAACATACACCCAACCAAGGAGAGGCCTTTGCATCCAGTTGATGATGCGGGGATGCTTTAATCCATCCCGCCTCATTGGTGCCGAAGGCTTCTTTGTAGCGCTCTTTCAAAGGTGGAAACACATCGGGCATTTGGCGCGGCACATCGACAGCACCGGCATCGAGCGATATAGTGCCCAAAGTTTGCGCCATACCTTGACGATCACGGATGATGCTGTCTGCATTCACCAAAGACACCAGATGCGCGCCCGCTGAATGACCCATCATAATAATTTTATCTGGATCGCCGCCCCAGCTGCTTGCATGTTTTTGGATATAGGTTGTGGCCTTTGCAATTTCATCTGCTTGCTGGAGCGCGGTTAAACCCTCCGGCACCATCGGGTAATTCAAGGAGATGAACATGAAGCCCATCGGCAGCCAACGTTCGATCTTGGTATCGACGGTGCCTTTAAACGCTTTGTCCCCCACGCACCAGCCGCCGCCATGCACCATGACAATGATCGGGGCCGGCATGCCCTCTATTTTCTTTTTGGTATAAAACACATCCATGTTCTGGCGATGATTGGGGCCGTAGGCAACGTCTTGTATATCTGCAACGGGGCCATAGGCGCGTTTGCCGATAAAACCTTCCAGCGCTTTGTTGATTTGCGCATCGCGATCCGCACAACTGCCACTGCCGCCGTTATCACCCAGCATTTTCATGAGGGCACCACCGCGCTCGTGCTCACCGCCGCCATCGCTGCTACGGGATTTCAGCAAGCTGCGCAGCTTACCCTCTGCCTGCACAGAAGATGCCGTGACGCAGAATGCCATACAGATCAGAAAAGCGATCAAAAAATGACGTGTGAAAAACATAGCGAACCCCCTGTGTAACCAGCTTCTGCAAGATGATACCGCAGCACAGGCAAAACCCCTGCGTTTTGCAGAGCATTTAATGATGGATTTGAGATAAAGAGGGGGAGTGGAGCGGATGAAGGGATTTGAACCCTCGACTTCAACCTTGGCAAGGTTGCGCTCTACCCCTGAGCTACATCCGCGGTGCTTGAAAAAAGAATCTTCCAAACGTCCAGTAGCCAATAGGAATATGACAGACGCCCGTATTTGTCAAGAAAGCAAATAACGCTGCACATGGCCTAGATTTATTTAAAAATATCAATTACTTAGAATAAACCCGCGATTGTTGCCAACCGCGGGTTTATTGTTAAGTTCAGATCATTTCAGCCAAATTTACTTTTTCGGCTGTTTGATATGTGGCCAATTGACCTGTGCTTTTTTGTCAGCGGTCAGGCCTTTGTTGTCATTTGCGGGCGGTTTGGCGGCTTTGCCAAAAACGCGGCGCAGCGGGTTTGTCACCACACGGGCAAAGAAACCGGGTTTTTCTGCATCTTCACGCAGCTGCTGGGCACGCACGCCTGCAACCGGTTTTTCACGCAAAGGCTTGCCTGTTTTCAACATGGTTTCGATACGCGCAACCGTGCGCGGATCATGCACCAGTTCCATGAAGTGTTTACGCTCCAGTTCACGCAAGTAATCTTGCGATACCTTCACGCCGGGGCCAGCTTTATCGCCGCCCGTCAATACTTCACCGACTTTGCCGGACACAACAACGTCGTAAGGCGTTGCTTGACCTTTCAGATAAAAACCATCCACGGCCATGTTCAGTGCAGCAGCACCGGCAGGACCTGGAAGTGTCATTTCGTAAGGTACTTCAGGTTTGAAGTCGGGCACCATTTCCAGCGCTTTCTTTTTGGCATCTGCCAGAAGACGCGATTTGTTCATGGTCACGCCATCTGTTTCGCGCAAGTACATCAGGTCTTTGCCTTCGAAAGCAGAGAGGCCGACTTTGGCGGTCGAGATGGTTTCAAACACGGCAGCCACTGGCGGCATCGGGCCTTTGGGCATGCGTTTGTTTTGTGTGGCGCGTGTCATCAGCTCGGTAGAACCGCCCCAAGCGGGCAACAGACCAACGCCGACTTCAACGAGGCCCATGTAGGTCTCAGAATGTGCCTGTACATGATGGGAGTGCAAAAGAATTTCACAACCGCCACCCAGTGCTTTACCGGACGGTGCAGATACCACAGGAAACTTCGCGTACTTCAGACGCTTGTAAGCATCTTGTCCGCCCTTCACCATTTTATCGACAATCCAGTATTGCTTGGCTTTGGCAGCCAGCATGGCAACACCAATGTTCGCACCGACGGAGAAATCATCCCCTTCGTTGTGAATCACAAGGGCTTTGAACGGCTGGCCGTCTTTGCCTTTTTTGCTGCCTTTTTCGATGATATCGCAAGCATCGTGAATGGTTTTCAGCGTGTAGAGATCAAGCGAATTCATTTTGGATGTGAATTCGAGGCACAAAACGCCATCACCTGCATCCCAAAGGGCGGCGCCCATTTTGCCAAGGCCCGGAATGTTTTTGGTGTTGTTCACAACCGGCTTGGAAGCACGTTTGATGTCAGACAACAGCAAGACACCTTCCGGACGTTTCACATCGGCATAATCGCCGGTTTTGGTCAGGAATTGCAGTTTGCCGTTTTCGGTTTTGTAGAATTTCTTGCCCGCTGCTTGTTCAATAAATGCGGGGACTTTTTCACCTTCTGCCTTCAGGCGTTTAATGAAATAATCCACGCCCATTTTATCGAGCATCTCGAACGGGCCTTCTTTCCAGTTATAACCAAGCTTCATGGCTTGATCGACATCGGTGATATCGCCGGAAATCGTGTGTACATGTTCGGCTGCATAGCACAGCGTTTGTTTCAACACAGCCCAGGCGTAATCACCGCCCTTGTCCTTTGTTTCAACAAGACCTTTCAGGCCGCCTTTGCGTGCATTCTCAGCCGCTTTCATTTTTACTTTGACGGAAGGGCGCTCTTTGCCTGTATCCAGATCAACCGCGAGTTTTTCGCGTTTGTCGTTCAGGCGATAGAAACCGCCTTTGCCTTTGCGGCCAGTGTAGCCGTCTTTGATCATCTGATCAATCACAGGGGACTGACGCGCGATTTTGACGTAACCATCATCGGCGGGCAGTTTTTCTGTCAGGCTTTTACTGATATGCGGCATCAGATCAAGCCCC